>CANKWG010000006.1 GCA_947487325.1 Oxalobacteraceae bacterium
CCATCGTCCGGCAGGCACAGCGCGTAATCGTTAAGGTGGGATCTTCACTCGTCACCAACGAAGGGCGCGGGCTGGATCATGCGGCGATTGCCAAATGGGCGGATCAGATCGCGCATTTGCGTCGCCTGGGTAAGCAGGTGGTGCTGGTGAGTTCCGGTGCAGTCGCTGAAGGTATGTTGCGTCTCGGTTTCGAGCGCCGTCCGGTTGCCATCCATGAACTACAAGCCTGTGCCGCTGTTGGACAAATGGGGCTCGCGCAGATTTATGAAACCAGTTTTAGAGCGCATGATTTACGTACCGCACAGGTTTTACTGACGCACGCCGATCTCGCCGATCGTGAACGTTATCTGAATGCACGCTCCACCTTGTTCACTTTGCTTGAATTGGGTGTCGTCCCTGTCATCAATGAAAACGACACTGTCGTCACCGACGAAATTAAGTTCGGTGACAACGACACGCTAGGTGCGCTGGTCGCCAATCTCATTGAGGCAGACGCTCTTATCATCCTGACGGATCAGCGTGGTTTGTATACTAGCGATCCGCGCAAGAATACCGATGCGACATTTGTAAACGAAGCCAAGGCCGGTGATCCGGCACTCGAAGCAATGGCTGGTGGTGCTGGCTCCGGTATTGGCAGTGGCGGCATGCTGACCAAGATACTCGCCGCGCGTCGTGCTGCGAGCTCAGGTGCGCACACGGTGATTGCATGGGGCAGGGAAGATCAAGTGCTGGTACGACTGGCAGAAGGTGAGGCGATAGGCACACAGCTCACTGCGCAAACGGCACGACTCACCGCGCGTAAGCAGTGGATGGCGGATCATCTGAAAACCGCCGGTCAAGTAATGCTGGATCCGGGCGCTGTGCAAAAGCTAATTGAAGAGGGCAAGTCACTCTTGCCGATTGGTGTGACGGACGTCGGCGGTGACTTTGGTCGTGGTGATGTGATCACTTGCGTCGACGCGACGGGTAAACCGATTGCGCGTGGTATGTCAAATTACGCCAGCGCCGAGGTGAAGCGCATCATGCGCAAACCCTCATCTGAAATCGCAGCGATTCTTGGTTATGTCGAAGAGGTGGAGCTGATTCATCGGGACAATCTGGTACTGCTCTAGCGCTGGTGTTCGATGTCGAGTGTCCGCTGAAATCAGCGCAAGGTTTTTTTCTGCCGCATCCGCTTCACGATCGTTGCCGCGTTACCTGCCACTGAGCCGAAGTCACAGAAATAATCATTGAATAGCGCAGCATATTGACGGTTTGCGCCCACATCCCGAATCTGACTCCAGGCGTCATTGCGTGATGTCGACCAGTTGCCATCGGCACCGCCAGTTGCATAGAGTTTCCTCTCAGCCGTCTTGCAGCGTATGCCTTCATGGCTAACATTGCGTGCGCCCTCGGTACTGGTAATCACTAGCGTAAATCGCAGGACTCCATCAGGCGTGACAATGACAGAGGTCGCATCAACTGCAAAATTCATCGTCGCCAGTGGGCTGACATAGAAAGACAGCAGGTTTTCTTTGGCAGGTGCTGCAGGCAGCACCAGTGGTGTTGCATCCTCCGGCTTATCTGAAGCCGTTAGACTCTCTTGCGCGCACACGGCAAACGGCAGGTGCAATGCAAAGACCAGCCAGAGCGCATTGCAGTAACGGTGGGCACACGTCATTTGGTATCCGATTCAGTGACTGACGAAGGCTCGTTGGGTGCAGGCACATTTTTTGGAGTTGCTCGCTCGCTTGCCGGTTGACGTGCACTCGATACTGAGCGGGTAAGAAAGCGTGAAAGCTCCTGCAACGCTCGCGTATACACATCGCGCTTGAACTCGATCACCATGTCCATGGGCACCCAATAGTCATGCCATCGCCACGCATCGAACTCAGGATGCTCGGAAACTCGCAGATTCACATCACAGTCGCGACCCATCATGCGCAACAGGAACCAGATCTGCTTTTGGCCGCGATAGTGACCGCGCACTTCACGCTTGATGAAATGATCCGGGACCTCATAGCGCAGCCAATCGCGGGTGCGGCCGATGACCTTGACGTGTTCCGCGCGCAGGCCGACTTCTTCCTCAAGCTCGCGATACATGGCCTGTTCTGGCGTCTCGCCGTGTTTGATGCCACCCTGGGGGAATTGCCATGAATGTTCACGCACCCGCTTTCCCCACCAGACTTCGTTTTGGTGGTTCAGCAGGATGATGCCGACGTTCGGGCGAAAGCCTTCGCGGTCTAGCATGATGCACCTCGTTTTTTCTGCGGTCACCGGCGCGGATGCACTGCAGGCGAGGGCCGCACACAGTAGGTGGGCGGTCCAGAGCGAGGGTCGTGCAATCCACCGGCTCGGTGGCCAGCGAATACTTTAAAATTGGAATGATTATAACCCTCTCTTTTTCAAAAGATTTCACACCCCATGCGCGCATCCCGTTTTTTTATTTCAACTCTCAAAGAAGCCCCATCAGATGCAGAAATCGTGAGCCACAAGCTGATGCTTCGTGCCGGCATGATCCGGCGGCTGGGTTCCGGTATTTACAACTATATGCCCATGGGCTTGCGGGTTATTCGCAAGGTCGAGCACATCGTGCGCGAGGAAATGGATCGTGCCGGCGCTGTTGAGCTGCTGATGCCTTTGGTGCAGCCAGCTGAGCTTTGGCAGGAGACGGGTCGGTGGGACAAGATGGGCCCGGAACTGTTGCGATTCAAAGACCGTCATGGCCGGGACTTTGCGATGCAGCCCACTTCCGAGGAAGTTATAACGGACATAGCGCGCAGCGAAATCAAGTCGTACCGCCAGCTGCCGGTGAATTTTTATCATATTCAGACCAAGTTTCGCGACGAGCGCCGGCCGCGCTTTGGCCTGATGCGTGGTCGTGAGTTCACGATGAAAGACGCCTACTCGTTTGATCGTGATGTCGATGGCTTGCGACATTCATATCAAGTGATGGTCGATGCCTACACCCGTATCTTCACGCGCTTCGGACTGCGGTTCCGCGCAGTAGCTGCCGACAATGGCGCTATCGGTGGCTCTGGCTCGCAGGAATTTCATGTGATTGCCGATACCGGTGAGGACGCGCTGGTGTACTGCCCGACCTCGGACTACGCCGCCAATATGGAAGCGGCCGAGGCCGTGGCGCCTGCTGCGCCGCGCGCAGCGCCAGCCAAGACGCTGGAGAAAACGCCCACGCCCAGCAAGACCCGCTGCGAAGATGTTGCTCAGTTTCTGGGTTTGCCCCTGACTCAAACTGTGAAGTCGGTGGTGCTATCGGTTGAAAAAGATGAAGAGCCGCGCGAGATTTGGTTGCTGCTGGTGCGCGGCGATCATGAGCTCAATGAAGTCAAGGTAGGGAAGCTCCCCGGCATGGGTGCCTTCCGTTTTGCGAGCGACACTGAAATCCTCGAGCACTTTGGCACACCGCCCGGCTACATCGGCCCAATCAATGCGGGTGCGTCGGTGAAGATTGCTGCCGACAGAACTGTCGCAGCCATGAGTGATTTCGTGTGCGGCGCGAATGCGGAGGGCTTTCATTACACCGGTGTGAACTGGGGACGTGATCTGCCCGAGCCCGTGGTGGCTGATCTGCGTAATGTCGTGGCCGGTGATGCTTCACCCGACGGCAATGGCGTGCTCGAGGTGCAGCGAGGCATCGAAGTCGGTCATGTGTTCCAGCTCGGGACGCGTTATTCTGAAGACATGAAGGCAACGTATCTCGATGAGCATGGCAAACCACAGCTCATGCAAATGGGTTGCTACGGTATTGGCATCACTCGTATTTTGGGCGCAGCGATTGAGCAAAATTTTGATGCCAAAGGCATTATCTGGCCCACCTCCATTGCGCCCTTTGAGGTTGTGCTGTGTCCCATGGGCTATGACCGCAGCGACACTGTGTGCGAAGCGACCGACAGCCTTTATGCCGAGCTGACTGCGGCTGGCATCGATGTGATTCTGGATGACCGAGGCGAGCGCCCAGGTGTGATGTTTGCGGACTGGGAGCTAATTGGCGTGCCGCATCGCGTTGTTATCGGAGAGCGCAGTCTCAAAGAAGGCATGCTCGAATATCAGGGTCGTCGCGAGGAGGCGGCGACGCCGGTGGCGCGTGAAAGCATGTTGAAGTTTTTGCAAACGCATCTCGTTTGAGCGATGAGGGCAGCAGCCGTCGTTTCGCGCTGGAGTAGATTATGTTTGGCGCTGCTGCTGGTAGCCAGTGCACTGCCCCGTGCTGATGCAGGCAATCAGCGCGAGGAGGCGATGGCAGATGCTGTACGGGTAGCGCTCGCGCGCGCGATCGCAGATTCCCGGCCGCCGCAACTCTCGTTTGCCAGTGACACTGACAAGGCGTCATGGCAAAGCTGGTTTGATGCGATGTCGCGACGGCTCCATAGCCGCATGCCGGATGCGCTGTTGCGTACCGAATTCCTGCAGACGGTCTGGTATGAGTCGCGCCGTGCTGGCCTCGATCCTGCGATGGTGCTGGGACTGATCCAGGTCGAGTCAGGATTTCGCAAATATGCGATATCGAAAGCAGGTGCACGCGGGTATATGCAGGTCATGCCTTTCTGGACGCGAGTCATTGGCGATGGTCAGCCCTCACGTCTGTTTCACATGCAGAGTAATCTCCGTTATGGCTGCGCGATTCTGCGTATGTATATCGATATGGAGCGCGGCAATCTTTACTTTGCTTTGGGTCGATACAATGGCAGTCGCGGCAAGCCGGATTATCCGAATGCAGTACGTGCGGCATGGAAGCGTTGGGAACATTAAAAATTCGGACTGAGGAGATACGATGAAAAAACTGATATTTGTGTTGATGTTGGTTTTGAGTTTGCCGGGCGCCATGGCTAATATGACCGAGTCCAAGCCAGCCGCCAACAAGGAAGATGCAGATTTTGTCGCCGGTAAAAAAGCCATAGAACGCAAGGACTGGAAATCTGCTGTCGATGTCCTGTCGCGGGCGCTCACGCGCAAGCCCGAGAGTGCCGATATTCATAATTACTTGGGCTATGCGTACCGACATCTGGATGACCTGACCTCATCCTTCACGCACTACAAGGAGGCGCTGCGTATTGACCCGAATCACCGAGGTGCGCACGAATACATAGGCCAAGCCTATTTGAAGGCCGGTCAGCCCGACAAGGCGGCCGAGCATCTGACGCGTCTCGAACAGATATGTGGCAAGCGTTGCGAGGAGTACCAGGACCTGGCCAAGTCGATTGGCGCCTACCAGAAAGGGAAATAGCGACGCGGCAGGCAGAACCCATTAACAAAAACGCCCGCAATTGTGCGGGCGTTTTTGTTCGGCACCTGAGAATTACTTCAAGTGGCCAGAGATGAGTTTGGTCATCTCAAACATGGAAACAGTCTTCTTACCACCGAAAACGGCTTTCAGTTTGTCGTCTGCATTGATGTTGCGGCGATTAACGCTGTCTTGCAGCTTGTGCTTCTTGATGTAGTCCCAGACCTTCTTGGTGACATCAGTACGCGGCAGTGGATTCGCACCTACGACAGCGGCCAGTGCTGCGGACGGGGTCAGAGGTTTCATGAATGCTGCATTGGGCTTGCGAGCGGTCGTCGCTTTGGCTTTCTTGGCAGGCGCCTTTTTAGCAGCTACCTTCTTTGCAGCTGGCTTTTTAGCAGCGACTTTTTTTGCTGCTGGCTTCTTTGCTGCTACTTTTTTTACTGCTGGCTTTTTCGCTGCTACTTTCTTTGCTGCGACTTTTTTAGCTGCCGGCTTTTTCTTTGCCGGGGCTTTCTTCGCGGCGGGTTTTTTTACCGCTTTTTTGGCTGTAGCCATTGTTAAACCTCCATTGCTGTAGTGGTGAAAAATTGCGCCAATTCACGCACCGCCAATAGTCTTAGGGTTTTGCCTGTGATGCAAGCATTTTTTGTGGCTTTTTTTGAGTTTTTCCCTATGAGAGCGCGCTATCGAAAGTTTTTTGCCAGAGTGCAGCAAGGGTGGGAGGCGTGTAACTTCTTCCCGAAAAGTCCTATCGCTGCCCTGCAAGGGCTGCTTAGGAAACGACTCCTCCCTCTGAAAACTAGCTCCACTCTCAGCGCATGCCGGGCAACATGCCCTTCATGCCGCGCATCATTTTCATCATGCCGGCGCCTTTGAATTTCTTCATCATGCTCTGCATTTGCTCGAACTGGGCGAGCATGCGATTGACTTCCTGCACCTGAACCCCCGCACCCGCAGCGATCCGGCGCTTGCGAGAGGCCTTGATCAGATCGGGCTTTGCACGCTCCTGCAGCGTCATCGCGTTGATGATGCCCTCCATGCGACGTACTTGTTTTTCCGCCATACCCATGTTCGCGCCTGCCGCCGCTTGCTGCATCTGAGCTGGTAATTTATCCATGAGCCCCGACAATCCGCCCATTTTTTTCATCTGGGAGAGTTGCGCCTTGAAATCATTGAGATCGAACTTGCCGCCACCTTTGATCTTATGCGCGAGGTCTTGGGCCGCGGCCATATCGACCCCTTTTTTCGCCTCCTCTACCAGGGCTAGTATGTCGCCCATGCCGAGAATGCGATTGGCCATACGACCCGGATCGAAGGGCTCCAGGCCATCGAGTTTTTCTGCCACGCCCGCGAACTTGATGGGCTTGCCGGTGACATGACGGACCGAGAGTGCAGCGCCGCCACGCGCATCACCATCGAGCTTGGTCAGTACGATGCCAGTGAGTGGTAGCGCGTCGCTAAACGCGCGTGCGGTGTTGATCGCATCCTGGCCTAGCATGGCATCGACCACGAACAGGGTTTCGATCGGTTTGACTGCGCTATGCAGGGCGCTGATTTCCTGCATCATTGCTTCATCGATACCCAGACGCCCGGCGGTATCGATGATGAGCACATCATGGTGGTGCTTTTTCGCGTAATCGAGGGCAGCGAGCTCGATGTCAACCGGCTTGTCGGTCGCGCTGGAAGGGAAAAAATCCGCACCGACTTGCGCGGTGACGGTTTGCAGCTGCCCAATGGCCGCAGGACGATAAACGTCGGCGGAGACAGTGAGTACTTTTTTCTTTTTCTGTTCCTGCAAAAATTTGGCGAGCTTGCCGACAGTCGTGGTTTTGCCGGCGCCCTGCAAGCCGGCCATCAGGATGATGGCCGGTGGCTGTGTGGCAAACGATAGCTGGCTTGCCTCCGGGCCGAGATCGCCCCCCATCAGGCTAGCGAGCTCATCGTGAACCACGCCCACCAACGCTTGTCCCGGCGTGAGTGACCCCACCACTTGCTCACCGAGCGCTTTTTCCTTCACACGCGCAATGAAATCGCGTACCGCCGGTAATGCGACGTCGGCTTCGAGCAGAGCGAGGCGAACTTCGCGCAGCATTTCGGCCGTATTAGATTCGGTCAGCCGTGCCTCGCCGCGCATGGTCTTGACGACTTTGGCCAGCCTTTGGGTCAGATTGTCGAGCATGAGGTGTCTTGAAGTGGATCAGAAAAGAGGGGCAGAAGCGCACGGGCGCTGGGAAGAATTACCCGCAGATTCTACCCGAAGCCCGCGTCACGGAAGCGCCGATCCAATAAGATCGCTGACTTTTGCGGCATAGCCATGGTGTACACTTTACCTATGCAACTTCTATTCATTCACGCAGCCGGATTGCTCTACATCGTTTGCTCGTTATTGCCTGAGCAGCAGCGCCGCTTTATTACGTTCGGTACGGGGCTGGGCTGGCTATTGCATGGCGTAGCGCTGGCTAGCATTGTCATTACGCCTGACTATCTTCGATTAGGCTTTGCAGTGATGCTCTCGGCTGCACTGTGGATGACGGTGGCGGCTTACTGGATAGAAAACCGAAATTTATCGGTCGATGGATTGCGCCGTCTGGTGCTGCCGATCGCGGCGATTGTGATTGTGCTACCGGCATTTTTTCCGGGATCGGAAATTCCTCTGGCGGGCAAGTCGCCCTGGTTTTCATGGCACGTAGGTTTGTCCACACTGGCTTATGGCTCGCTCACCATTGCCGCCTTCCATGCGGTGTTAATGGCGATGCAGGAGTCACGTCTGCATGCACTTCCCACAGCGGAGTCTCGGCGCGGTTGGTTTTCGCTGGCCATGGACCGCCTGCCGGCGCTGCTGACCATGGAGCGTGTGCTGTTCAGATTGATCAGTTTCGGTTTTCTGTTGCTGACGCTGACCGTGGTGTCCGGCGTGTTCTTTTCCGAGGCGGTCTTTGGCAAGCCGTTCCGACTCGAACACAAGACATTGTTCACCATGCTGTCTTGGTTGCTGTTTGGCGCACTGCTGGCTGGTCGTCAATGGCGTGGGTGGCGCGGCAAGACAGCACTCTCTTTCACGCTTACAGGTTTCGCCACACTCTTGCTCGCCTATGTCGGTAGCCGCTTCGTAATGGAGGTGGTGTTGCACAGGGGGCTGGCGTGAAGTATCTGCTCTGGGCTGTCGTTATTTATATGGCTTGGCGTTGGTATACCGCTTCCAAGCAATCCTCTTCTCAATCAGCTTCATCGAAAGAATCATCCCGGCCGGCTGCGGATGCAGGTCCGGACGACGTAGCTGAAGCCATGGTCAAATGCGCGCAATGCGGCATTCATCTTCCCTACTCCGAAGCGGTACACGGTAGCGGCGCCATCACTTTCTGCAGTGCAGAGCACCGACACTTGCACGGTAACGCATAGCCTCCTCCTGCGGCCCGACGTTTTCATTTTTTTCTGCTGATAGTTTGAAGTCCCGCTAAATGCTCGCGTGGGATGTTGTGTTTTTCGTCTATTTTGCAGTCGCACTAATAGAGATGTCTTACCCTACCGCGTCTCATTTCTGGCATTGGCCATGATTTCTGCTTCCGACGCTATTTCCTCTGCCGCATTTCGTCTTTTGGGTGAGTCGCAGGCCATACAGGTGGTGCGGGAGCGCATATGCAAGCTTGCTAGCAGCGCTGCGCCAGTGGCAATCTATGGTGAGTCAGGTAGCGGCAAGGAGCTCGCCGCGCGTGATATTCATGAGCACAGCCCACGAGCCAGTCAGCCTTTCATTGCCGTGAATTGCGGCGCAATTCCTGAAAATCTGATGGAGGCCGAATTTTTCGGCTATCGCCGAGGCGCCTTCACTGGGGCCAATGAGGAGCGACAGGGCTTTTTCCATGTCGCGCATCGTGGCACGCTATTTCTCGATGAGGTCGCGGAGCTGCCGCTGGCCATGCAAGTCAAACTTTTGCGCGCAATTCAGGAGCGGCGTGTGCGCAAGCTGGGTGCGCAGCGCGAGGATGTTATCGATGTGCGGATTTTGTCTGCTACGCATCAGAACCTTGCGTCGCTGGTGGAGCGAGGCAGTTTTCGTCAAGATTTGTACTTCCGTCTTCAAGTCATTGCGCTCTCTTTGCCCCCGCTTCGCGCGCGAAGAGAAGACATTCCTTTGTTATGTGACGCAATTCTCAGGCGACATTTGCCGCTGGTTAGGAAACCGGTCATCAGCGCCGCCGCGATGGATAGGCTCGTTGCGTATGATTTTCCCGGCAACGTGCGTGAGCTCGAAAATGTGCTGGAACGGGCGCTGGCTTTTTCTGTCGGCACTGTCATCGGACCAGATGATTTGTATTTTGAAAGTCCCATTCGGCGCGGTGTAATTGACGATGCGTCGCGCGGCCACTCGATTTCCAACGAGGCGCGGCCTGCGAGCACGGATTCACTGCGGACATCTCTGCCGGTTTCTCTACCCGTACATCTGGCGGGCATTGAGCGGGAGCTGATTCAGCGCGCGCTGGTGCAGTCACGTTTCAATCGAACCCGCGCGGCATCGCTTCTTGGGATAAGCTTGCGGCAACTACGTTACCGTATGCAGCGACTCACGATTCATGACGCCGACTGATCTCTGTTTTTCGATGGACGACACTGGCTGGTGCCGGGAAATCCGCCAGGTGCGCAGTCCGAATTACGACGCCCGTCCGCCGCAAGTTGCCATTGACCTACTCGTGATTCACAACATCAGCTTGCCGCCGGGTGAATTTGGTGGCGATTACATCGAGGCGCTGTTTACCAATCAGCTTGACTGCCGGGTACATCCATATTTTGCTCAGCTCGAGGGGCTGCGCGTCTCGGCTCATTTTTTGATCCGGCGCGATGGCAGTGCGACGCAATTCGTGAGTACGCACGATCGTGCCTGGCACGCCGGAGTGTCAACTTTTGATGACCAAGAGCGATGTAACGATTTCTCAATTGGCATTGAGTTGGAGGGCGATGACCACACGCCATTTTGCGATGTGCAATATGGAACGCTGGTTGCGCTCACAAAAGCGCTGGCGATTGCGCATCCGCTGGCCCATGTGACCGGGCATGAATACATTGCACCTGGCCGTAAAACTGACCCGGGGCCGCATTTTGACTGGGCCCGCTACCAAACCGAGATGACAACTCTGCGCGCGCGCAGGTTTTCTGCCACAAAAACAGCGTTTGCGTTGAGTTTCCAAGCGTAAAAATCGGTTGCAAGTTAAGCAGGCGGGCACTAGAATTAGTGCCGGAGATCGCTAAATCCACTAGATCTAGTGTTTTCACTAATTCAACTGAACTGACCAGGTTAGACCAGCTCACAAAATGGGCGAAGCGTTTTAAAGGGTTTGTGCCCGGATGAATGTGGGGCTTGGCCAGGGCCCATCAGTAGCAAATCTTTTCGGTGTGTCTGCGCAATGCAGCGTACGGCGCGTTAGCCGGTGAGTAGAAATCATGGCGCCGGCGTCTGTCCGGCAAGGCAGATATAACAGGGCAGCAATGCCCGCGGCATGACCTTTTGGGGAGGCGTAGTGCAGACCAGTCAGGAAATTTCAGCTAAGTCCACAGTCAACATCAGTGGCACACCCGCCGTCTCGGCGCTCGCACCCTCGTCCCCCGGCGCGACAGCGCCGCTGCACGATTACAAGATCATCCGCCGTAATGGCGCGGTGGTGGGTTTTGAGCCATCCAAGATTTCCATCGCCATGACCAAGGCATTTCTGGCCGTGAATGGCGGTCAGGGTGCCGCGTCAGCGCGTGTGCGTGAATTGGTTGAACAATTGACGGTAGGTGTTGTGTCGACCCTGATGCGTCGTCAACCAGCGGGTGGCACTTTCCATATCGAGAATGTGCAGGATCAGGTCGAACTCGCACTCATGCGTTCAGGTGAGCATGATGTTGCGCGTGCCTATGTGCTTTACCGCGCCAAGCGTATGGAAGAGCGTGCGCAGCAACAGGCGAGCAAGCCTTCGCCGGCCCGCGAGTCATCGCTCCAGATCGTCGTCGATGGTCAGCGCGTTCCGCTCGACATGAACAAGCTCAAGGCCATGATTACCTCGGCCTGCATAGGACTGGAACAATTCGCGGATGCTGATGCGATCCTGCATGAGACAGTACGCAACCTGTATGACGGCGTGCCTGTTGAAGAGCTCTATAAATCTGCCATTTTGGCCGCGCGCGTGTTGATGGAAAAAGACCCGGCTTACAGCCAGGTCACGGCGCGCCTGTTGATGCACACGATTCGCAAAGAAGTATTCGGTCAGGAAGTCGCGCAAGGTGACGCAGCCGCGGCCTACCTCGACTACTTCCCGAAATTCATCAAAAAAGGTATTGATGCTGATTTGCTCGACGCCAAGCTCGCGCAATTCGATCTGAAAATGCTGGCCGAGGCGCTGGTCGCCGATCGTGATCTCAAGTTCGGTTACCTTGGTTTGCAGACTTTGTACGACCGCTACTTCTTGCACATTCAGGGCACTCGTATCGAAATGCCGCAGGCGTTCTACATGCGCGTTGCCATGGGTCTGGCGCTTAACGAAATCAATCGCGAAGCGCGCGCAATCGAGTTTTACCATTTGTTGTCGTCCTTCGATTTCATGAGCTCGACGCCAACGCTGTTCAATTCCGGCACCTTGCGCTCACAGCTCTCCTCCTGCTACCTGACTACGGTCTCGGATGATCTGGATGGCATTTACGAAGCGATCAAGGAAAATGCATTGTTGGCCAAGTACGCGGGTGGTCTGGGTAATGACTGGACACCAGTGCGTGCTCTGGGTGCACACATCAAAGGCACCAACGGCAAATCACAGGGCGTCGTGCCTTTCCTGAAAGTGGTGAATGACACTGCTGTTGCGGTCAATCAGGGCGGTAAGCGCAAGGGTGCGGTCTGCGCGTATCTCGAGACTTGGCACATGGATATCGAGGAATTCCTCGATCTGCGCAAAAATACCGGTGACGATCGTCGTCGTACCCACGACATGAACACGGCGAACTGGATTCCCGATCTGTTCATGAAGCGAGTCATGGAAAAAGGTGATTGGACCTTGTTCTCGCCTTCCGATGTCAAGGACTTGCATGACAAGTTTGGCAAGGAATTCGAGACCGCTTATCTGGGCTACGAAGCAAAGACCGCCAGCGGCGAGCTCAAGCTGTTCAAGAAAATTCAGGCACTGGATTTGTGGCGCAAGATGCTCTCGATGCTGTTCGAGACCGGCCATCCCTGGATCACCTTCAAGGATCCTTGCAATATCCGCTCGCCCCAGCAGCACGTCGGCGTAGTTCACAGTTCCAACCTGTGCACCGAGATTACGCTTAATACCAATGATTCCGAGATCGCTGTGTGTAATCTGGGCTCGGTCAACCTGCCTGCGCACATGAAAGATGGCAAGCTTGATCACGACAAGCTGCAGAAAACCATCAACACGGCAATGCGCATGCTCGATAACGTGATCGATATCAATTACTACGCCGTGAAGAAGGCACGTGATTCGAATCTGCGTCACCGTCCGGTTGGCATGGGTATCATGGGATTCCAGGATTGCCTGCACATGATGCGCGTACCCTATGCGTCTAAAGACGCAGTTGAGTTCGCCGATCGTTCGATGGAGGCGGTTTGCTATTACGCTTATATGGCCTCCACTGAGCTGGCTGAAGAGCGTGGTACCTACAGCTCTTACCGCGGATCTTTGTGGGATCGCGGTATCTTGCCGCAAGATTCGCTCAAGCTGCTGGCCGAAGAGCGCGGTGGATACCTCGAGGTTGACACCACTGAGACGCTGGACTGGAGCAAGCTGCGCGATCGTATCAAGCAGCACGGTATGCGCAACTCAAATTGCGTCGCGATCGCACCGACTGCAACCATCTCCAACATCATTGGCGTATCAGCGTGTATCGAGCCGACGTTTCAGAATCTCTATGTGAAATCGAATCTGTCCGGCGAATTCACCGAAATCAATGAGCATCTGGTGCGCGACCTGAAAGCCCGTGGTCTGTGGGATGAGGTGATGATCGCCGATCTGAAATACTTTGATGGCAGTCTGGCTCGTATCGATCGCATTCCTCAGGACCTGCGCGATCTGTATGCCACGGCCTTCGAAGTCGATTCGAGCTGGCTGGTTGAAGCGGCCTCGCGTCGCCAAAAGTGGATTGATCAGGCACAGTCTCTGAACATCTACATGGCAGGTGCATCCGGCAAGAAGCTCGATGAGACTTATAAGCTTGCCTGGCTGCGCGGTCTCAAGACCACGTATTACCTGCGCACCATCGGTGCCACGCATACCGAGAAGTCGACGTCCAAGGCGGGTGCGCTTAACGCCGTCTCTTCCGATATGCCAGCGACGGTGGGTGCGGCAGCAGAGACCGACGGCCCGGCCTGCATGCTGCGACCCGGCGATCCAGGGTTCGAAGAGTGTGAGGCTTGTCAGTAATGTCACGCCGGCTTGCATCGCGCAGGACAACGATCAAGCCGGCAATGCGAACCCAGACTATGCTGTAACGATGAACCAATATAAGTAATCTAGGAAAAACACCATGCTCTCCTTTGAAGACGACACCGCAGCATCCGGTACACGGCCACCGCAGGCGCGTCCGCAATTGCAGTCCGTACCGGCTGGTGCACCTGCTGCTGCATTTCATGCCGACGCGGCCCTTGACCCCGGCATACTCGCTCGCCCTGAAAAGACCGGCGACACCCACGGCCGCGTCAACGCGGTAGACAAGCGCATCATCAACGGTAAGACCGACGTCAATCAGCTCGTGCCGTTCAAGTACAAATGGGCATGGGACAAGTACCTGGCCGGCTGCGCGAACCATTGGATGCCGCAGGAAATCAATATGCAGCGCGACATCGAGCTGTGGAAGAACCCGAACGGCCTGACCGAAGACGAGCGTCGTCTGGTCAAGCGCAATCTGGGCTTTTTTGTGACCGCCGATTCACTGGCCGCCAACAACATCGTGCTCGGTACCTACCGCCACATCACCGCCCCGGAGTGCCGCCAGTATCTGCTGCGCCAGGCATTCGAAGAGGCGATTCACACCCACGCCTACCAGTACATCGTCGAGTCGCTGGGGCTGGATGAATCGGAAATCTTCAACGCTTACAACGAAGTCACGTCCATTCGCGACAAGGATCAGTTCCTTATTCCGTTCATCGAGACGCTGACTAACCCCGAGTTTCAGACGGGTACGACCGAGACCGATCAGACCCTGCTTAAGTCACTGATCGTCTTTGCCTGCCTGATGGAAGGCTTGTTCTTCTACGTCGGCTTCACTCAGATTCTGGCTCTGGGCCGTCAAAACAAGATGATGGGTGCCGCTGAGCAGTATCAGTACATCCTGCGTGATGAGTCCATGCACTGCAATTTCGGTATCGACCTCATCAACACCATCAAGCTCGAGAACCCCCATTTGTGGACATCGGCCTTCAAGGAAGAGATCAAGGCTTTGTTTTTGCAAGCGGTGGAGTTGGAATATCGCTACGCTGAGGATACAATGCCGCGTGGTGTGCTGGGACTCAATGCCGCGATGTTCAAGGGTTATCTCCGATTCATCGCGAATCGCCGGGCTCAGCAGATCGGACTGGAAGCGATGTTCCCGCAGGAAGAGAATCCCTTCCCGTGGATGAGCGAGATGATCGACCTGAAGAAAGAGCGCAACTTCTTCGAAACTCGGGTTATTGAGTACCAGACCGGTGGTGCGCTCAACTGGGAGTAATCGCAGACCGTAAGTGAACAAAGGGTGGACCAGTGCCTGGTTCGCCCGTGAATTTTGGGAGCCCTCCCGGAACCGCTTGCTAGCGCAGGCGGTTTAGGGAAGGTTCGATAAGCAGCTTGAACGACGAAAGGCGGCATCCGGACTGAATGGACAGTACGCGAGCTCACCCCACTTTTTTTAATACGTTCATGAGTCCGAAGCTTCCGGGCAAGGCAGCGTATTCTTCGGAAAAAGAGTTGGTCTTTCTGCAAAATTATTCCGACGCCGGCTTTCACGCCGGCGTTTTTTTTGTTCTGGCTGGCGGTACGCCGCCGAACAAATTGGCTGAAGTGCTGCATTGACGAGGAGATGCAGCAGTTCGGCTGGTGCCCAATTCATTAGCGCAAACAAACTTTTGTTTGTGCCGATGAATAATCCGCTTGGACCTTCATGGTGCCAGACGGGTTTCCAACTTGTACCAAGTGATATGTGATCACATGAAGGAGAAAGCAATGGCAACAGCAAAGAAGAAAACTGCAGCCAAGAAGAAGCCGGCTGCAAAGAAAAAGCCGGTCGCCAAGAAGGCTGCGACCAAGAAAGTAGTAGCCAAGAAGGTGGTCGCCAAGAAGAAGCCAGCCGCTAAAAAAGTCGCCGCCAAGAAGAAGCCAGCGGCGAAAAAAGTAGCGAAAAAAGCGACCAAGAAAGTCGTTAAGAAGGCGGTAGCAAAGAAGAAGCCTGCTGCCAAAAAGGCCGCCGCTAAGAAAAAGCCGGTAGCCAAGAAGGCCGCAAAGAAAGCGACGAAGAAGGTAGTCGCCAAGAAGAAGCCAGCAGCCAAGAAAGCCGCAGCCAAGAAAAAGCCAGCGGCTAAAAAGGTCGCCAAGAAAGCGGCAAAAAAGCCAGCAGCTAAAAAAGCTGCGGTGAAAAAAGCTGCGCCTAAAAAGGCCGCTCTTAAAACGGCGGTGGTGAAAAAGGCGGCGCCCAAAAAAGCTGCGCCTAAAAAAGCGACGGCCCAAAAGCCCGCGCCAGTCGTATCGGTGGCACCCGTAGCGGCAGCAGCACCCGCACCGGCGTCAGCGCCAGCGATCAAGACCGTGCTGAGTCCTGCGGCGGCCTGGCCATTCCCAACGGGTATTCGTCCTTGAGCGAGTGCTGTTCGGAAGCCTGACTGTCTTTGGGCAAAATCCCGCTGCAGATATCTTGTCTGCAGCGGTTTTTTCTTTTGCTGGTCCCCGGTAAGTCATTGAGGTAAGTCTTGGTTTACGATATTTTCAATCTGATCGTCGACACCATCGCCACACTGCTGGCTGCTTTGCTGTTGCTGCGGTTCTGGATGCA
The DNA here is from genome assembly GCA_947487325.1 of Oxalobacteraceae bacterium. GTDB lineage: Bacteria > Pseudomonadota > Gammaproteobacteria > Burkholderiales > Burkholderiaceae_D > Pernthalerella. The sequence goes on from CANKWG010000006.1 coordinate 16,229, forward strand.
GGCCGTTCGCGTCCGTCCACCGCTGTCGCTGAGTCAGTTCATGTTTCGGCTGACGGATTGGCTGGTTTTGCCGCTGCGCCGTGTGCTGCCGGGTCTGGGCGGTTATGACTGGGCGAGCCTGGTGGGCGCCTGTCTGGTTGCGCTGTTATCAGTTGCGCTGGAATTGGCAGTACGTTCGGTGTTTGCGCTTGAGCCATGGTTTCTGCTCTCGCTCTTATCCATACTTCACTGGATACTTTACGGGCTGATCATCCTCTTGTTCGTGGAAGTGATTTTCAGCTGGGTCAATCCGCATGCACCGCTCGCCCCTATGGTGCGCGCAATGAATGAACCCCTGATGCGGCCACTGCGCCGTTTCATTCCACCTATTGGTGGCGTTGATCTCTCGCCGCTGGTCGCCTTCCTTATCCTGCGTATTGCTGTTTTTCTTGCGGATAATCTGATTTACAGTTTGTGATGGCGCATGCCTGGTGTCACCGGCAAGCGGGATCATTGCGCATTGCCGTGCATGTGCAGCCGGGTGCGCGCGTTTCGGAAGTGTTCGGGGAGGTCGGCGACGCGCTCAAGATACGACTCAATGCGCCACCAGTCGATGGCAAGGCCAATGAGGCACTGATCGCGTTCATCGCCGAAAAGCTAAGTGTTAGGCAGCGTGATATTCGCATACTGCGCGGACAAACAAGTCGACAGAAATTGATCGACATCGACAGTGCGCTTTCGGTTGAGGAAGTGCGCCTATTACTGTTCTGAACTTGCAGTTGAAGAATCAGGACAGAAGTCTGTAAGCAGACTAGCGCCGTTCAGCGCAAAAGTCTGCCCAGTTTCTGAAGCGCTTCAGAATCGGTAGCCGAATTCCTTGTGGAAGTGGTCTTCGATTGCGCCCAGTGTCGGCGCATGATTTTGGCCTCCCTGGCTCGCAATCTTGATGGCGCCCATCAATGAGGCCAGTCGGCCTATCGTCATCCAGTCCATGCCGCGCGTCAGACCAAACAGCATGCCGGCGCGGAAAGCATCGCCGCAGCCGGTCGGATCAATCACCTGATGAACACGCACGACGGGGATATCAAAGCGGCCGTCTGCGGTAAAAATTTCCGCGCCTTGCTCGCCTCGTGTGACCACCAGCGCAGAAACGCGCTCTGAGATTTCAGGTAGCGATAGACCGGTGCGCTCGGTCAGCAGTTCGGCTTCGTAATCGTTGACTGCGACATAAGTGGCCAGCTCGATGAAATCAATCAGTTCAGGCCCGCTGAACATGGGCAGACCCTGACCCGGATCGAAAATGAAAGGGATTTTCGCTGCCGCGCAATCGCGAGCGTGTTCGATCATGCCATCGCGACCATCGGGTGCGACGATGGCCAGTTTGACATCGCCGGCCTCGGTGATTTTATTGTGATGGGAATTGCCCATCGCGCCAGGATGAAATGCCGTGATTTGATTATTGTCTGCGTCGGTGGTGATGAAAGCCTGTGCTGTGTAGGCATCGTCGAAGCTGCGTATGCAGCGTGTACTGATACCTTGATTTTTCAGGCGTTCAAGATAGGGCGCGCCGTCCTGCCCGACCGTTGCCATGATCAATGGATCGCCGCCGAGCAATTTCAGGTTGTAAGCGATATTGCCGGCACAGCCACCATACTCGCGTCGTATGCTGGGCACCAGAAATGCGACATTGATTTTGTGGAGCTGATCGGCCAGCAGAGCCTCGGAAAAGCGTCCGTGAAAGGACATGATGGTGTCAAACGCAAGCGAACCGCAAATCAGTGAAGTCATATGAGTGATTTTGTTATGTGAGCCGATGGCCCGGGTCTCTGGGGTAAAAAGTCAGGGGTAAAAAATTCGGATGTTGAAACCGTAGGCAGTGTCACCACTCAGCTCGAAGCGAAGACGAATCTCGCGTTCCGACGCAGCGGGTATGCCGGCACGGACCTCGCTGGATTTCAGGAATTCGGAAGGCATGAAGATTTTGCGAATTTCAGCTTGTCCCGTCGCGTCATTGAGCTGCAGATCTAGCGCTGGCCAGGTTTGGCTCGTGCTGCTGATATTGCGAAGCAAGACCACCAGTTCGAAATGATTGGCCTGATCAGGCAGCGCTTGTAGTTGGCGGGACTCGATGGACAAGGCTTCGATCTGCGCGGGTAGGGTGATCGTGCAACCAATTCGACGGCAGGCAGCGCGCATGTATCTTGCCGCTTCCGGCGAGCGCGCAGCAATTTCATTGCGAAACAGGTAGCCCAGTTGCGCGGTCAAAGCGATCAACAAGAGGGGAATGCACAGCATGAGCAAAATAGTCCACGCACGTCCAGTCCGTTGACGCTGACGGGCTTCATGAACAAAACCTGGTTCAGCGGCTTCCGTTTCTTCTTCATCGGCATTCGACAATTCAGCAGATGCCGGTTCGTTCCACGGCTTATTCTGCAAATCGGCAATCGCCTTGGAGAGTGCATCAAGCTCTTCCTGCATGTTTGACTCGTTGGGTGCCGCGCGACCATTCAGCGGCCCCAGGTCAAGTAGTGTAATGCGGCCCGCCGTATCGTCTTCAGCGTAGGTGCTTGCCACCGTGTCTGTGAGCGTAGCGCGCTCGGACAAATAGGTTTCGCCGTTGAAAATCTCTCGGCATGTGCCGCAGCGAACCGTGCCGTCACGCAGTGCCAGCTGATGAGGTGTCACGCGAAACTGCGTATGACAATAAGGGCAGCGAGTGGTGAGTTCGGTGGACATGAAGAGTGAATCAGTCAGGTCGACGGCCAGCAAGGGCAACCCAGCCATCGAGTTCAGCCCACACCGACAGCGCAATGAATGGCGCGTAGCTACCGATGACTTCCTCTGCCTGCCGCGCCAGCACACCAGAAAGCACCAATGCGCCGCCGCCGGCGACGCGGCCGCAGAGCATGGGCGCCATCAGTTTCAGCGGGCTGGAGAGAATATTGGCCATCACAAGGTCATAACGAGTGGTCGATCGGGCAGCCTTGAAATCTTCTGGCAGAAAAAAATGAACCTCGCAGTGATTGCGTTCTGCGTTGTCATGGGCGGACGCAATTGCTTGTTCGTCAATGTCCACGCCATCGACAGAGTCAAGCCCGAGTTTTTTCCCCAGCATCGCCAGTATGCCTGAGCCGCAACCGTAATCCAGCATCGTTTTTCCTGCCGGGGCATGTGACTCTAGCCATTCCATGCACAAACGCGTCGTGGGATGACTGCCGGTGCCGAAAGCGAGGCCAGGATCCAGTTCGAGCACCACGGCATCGGGGTCGGGCGCCTCATGCCAGCTAGGTACTACCCAGATGTGGCGGCCAATGTGGATAGGTTCAAACTGGGATTGCGTCAGTCGGACCCAGTCCTGTTCCGCGACCGTGCGCAATGAAAAAGTCAATGGTTCGGCGATCTCGCACAGCAGGCACGCATCGCGCACGATAGCCGCGCAATCTGCACTCGCTGGCGCCAGCGCAACGACGCGACTGTGTTCCCACGCATGCTCCTCAGGCTCCATGCCGGGTTCACCAAACAATGGACGCTCGGCGTCAGTGCCCTCATCGGCATCCTCAACGGAGACCGAGAGCGCGCCAGCTTCGATCAGCGCATCCGATACCTGCTCGGTCTGATCACGCGGTACTTCTAGGACGATCTCGGTCCAGCTCATGATGACCGCTTATTTTTTGTTAGCGAGTTTTTGTTCGAGGTAATGAATATTCGTGCCACCCTCGGCAAAGCGTGCATCTACCATCAGTTCGCGATGCAGAGGAATGTTCGTGAGTATGCCTTCAACCACCATTTCGGAGAGCGCAATCTGCATGCGTTTGATTGCCTGATCGCGGGTCGCACCATACGCAATGACTTTGCCGACCATCGAATCGTAATTTGGCGGGACGTAATAACCGGCATACGCATGCGAATCCACGCGGATGCCCGGACCGCCCGGCGCGTGCCAGGATTGTATCCGGCCGGGTGAGGGCGTGAACTTGTACGGATCTTCAGCATTGATGCGACATTCGATCGCATGCCCTGTAAGCACGATGTCGCGCTGACGGTAGCGGAGCTTCTCGCCAGCAGCGATGCGAATCTGTTCCTGCACGAGGTCAATGCCGGTCACCATTTCCGTGACCGGATGCTCGACCTGAATGCGGGTATTCATTTCAATGAAATAAAACTCGCCTGCCTCATAGAGAAATTCGAAAGTGCCCGCACCACGGTAACCAATCTTGCGGCAGGCCTCAGCGCAGCGATCGCCGATTTTTTCGATCAGCTTGCGTGGAATGCCGGGCGCTGGCGCTTCTTCAATCACTTTCTGATGGCGGCGCTGCATCGAGCAGTCGCGCTCGCCCAGCCAGACGGCGGTCTTGAATTCATCAGCCAGTATCTGGATTTCCACGTGACGCGGATTTTCAAGATACTTCTCCATATAGACTTCCGGATTGCTGAAAGCGGCGCCAGCTTCGGTTTTCGTCATCGTGACCGCATTGAGCAGCGCGGCTTCGGTATGAACCACGCGCATGCCGCGACCGCCACCACCACCGGCTGCCTTGATGATGACTGGGTAGCCGACTCGACGCGCCGTCTGAATGATGATTTGCGGGTCATCAGGCAAGGCGCCCTCCGAGCCCGGCACGCAGGGCACGCCTGCTTTGATCATCGCGTGTTTGGCCGAGACTTTGTCACCCATTAAGCGTATCGAATCCGAACGCGGGCCAATGAAGACAAACCCTGACTGCTCCACGCGCTCGGCGAAATCGGCGTTTTCAGACAAAAAGCCATAGCCCGGATGAATCGCTTCCGCATCCGTCACTTCGGCTGCACTGATGATGGATGGCATGGATAGATAGCTTTGGGCGGACGGAGCCGGGCCAATGCAGACGGACTCATCCGCTAGCTTCACGTACTTGGCCTCGCGGTCGGCCTCGGAATGGACGACCACGGTCTTGATGCCCATTTCGCGACACGCACGTTGTATGCGCAAAGCGATTTCGCCACGGTTGGCGATAAGAATTTTTTCAAACATAGGTGGGGAAATGCCCTCAGCGCGCGAGTGTCAGCACTCTGGTTCGGTGTTGACGGTCTCGCACTTTGCGAAGTTAACCAATAATGAACAAGGGCTGGCCGAATTCGACCGCTTGCCCGTTTTCGACTAGAACCTGACGTATCGTGCCGCTGGCATCAGCGTCGATTTCGTTGAGCAGTTTCATTGCTTCGATAATGCACAGGGTGTCGCCTTCCTTGACCACCGAGCCCACCTCCACGAACGGCGCAGAGCCCGGTGCGGAGGAGCGGTAGAAGGTGCCGACCATGGGCGACTTGACCACATGGCCCACCGGCTCGGGCGGGGCAACCTCTGCAGCGGCCTGCGGGGCGGGTGTTGCGCTGGCGACGGCTGGCATGGGCTGAGCTGCCTGAGGTTGCATCATTACCACCTGACCTTGCGCTACCGGTGCGCCGGATTTCACGATCCTGACTTTGCTTTCCCCTTCGGTGACTTCCAGTTCCGATATATCGGACTCTGCCACCAGATCGATCAGGGTCTTGAGTTTTCTTAAATCCATTGAAGTTCTGCCTGCTAGGTTGAAGAAAATTCCCGTAAATCCAGACAGCTTAGCGGAGCACGAGAAAATTAGGTTTGGCGATTATCGCCGCAACTTAAAGTCTTTTAACTGCAAATTCGATGGCAATCCTGTAGCCGTCGGTTCCCAGACCGCAGACCACGCCCGCAGCGAGATCGGACAGGTAGGAATGGTGCCGAAAGCTTTCCCGGCGATAGATGTTCGAAATATGTATCTCGACAAACGGGATTGCCACACCCGCCAGCGCATCACGTAACGCCACGCTGGTATGCGTCAGAGCACCAGGATTGATGATGATGGCTTGAACCCCGTCTTTTTTCGCTGCATGGATGCGATCAATCAGCTCGCCTTCGTGATTGCTTTGGAAACAGTGCAGTGTCGCACCTGCGACTTGGGCCTGAGCGCTCGCTAGCTGCTCGATTTCTGCCAGAGTCGTTGATCCGTACACCTCAGGCTCGCGAGTGCCGAGCAAATTCAGGTTCGGACCGTTAACCATAAGCAAGCTTGTTGCCATGAAGATAGGCCTTCAATTGACGAAGAAGCCGACATTTTGCTGCAAAATGCAGCAGGATGGCAAGCGGAAACGCTTATTGGATCTATAGCGAAGCTAAGTCGGCACGAACTTTTTTCATGTCCAGGCGGCCAAGATAAGTCTGACGGATCTTTCCGTCCGGTCCGATGAGGACCGTAAAAGGCAGTCCGCCAGCCTGATTGCCAAACTGCCGAGATAGCTCCGTGCCTTGCATTCCTGCCATCAGCAGAGGATAGCTGATTTGCAGTTTTTCTGAGAATTGCTGAATGTTAGAGGGTGAATCGATACCGATGCCGACAATTTGGATATTGCGCCCCGCCATATCGGCTTGCAGTTCAACCAGTTCCGGCATCTCTTCCACGCAAGGCGGGCACCAGGTTGCCCAAAAATTAATCAGTAGGGTTTTGCCTTTCCACTCGGTGAAGGCGCGCTGCTGATTTTTCGTGTCAGGCAGGCTGGTCCGCATCAGGGCTGCCACAGCCGTATCTTCCGCTGGGGCGGGATTGAAGTGTTTAGCTCCAAAATAAGCGCCAATCGCGGTAAAAAGAATGGCGATAGCAGCAAATGTCAGTAATTTAGATTTATTCATCACTTCCTGTCTCTGCCAGTAAATTTCTCAACGCCGTGGTGTCGGCTCTTTCAATGCGCTTGCCGCCGCTGGTTCTCCCGCCGCCACGCAAATCATCCTGCTCGTAGATAGCCAGATGCACAACTTCATGCTTCCAGAAAAAAGACAGGGTCTCGACGCTGCGATCCGGGCGGCGGAAATGCGGGGTTTCCGACACTTCATAGTCCATGCCCGCGTTCAGCAAAAAAACCGCGACGTCTTTGCTGCTTTCAGTAAACAACTGCAGATGAATATCTGAATGTTCGCTGGCCGTGCCATTCAGAACTGCGCCCGTCAGGTAGGGCGTAAAGTCCTCGAATTTTTCCATCACCTCCAGCGCAAGCCGGCGCAAGTGTAACAAGTGCTGGCTTTGCTCCTCGCCCTGAAACAGTGCCTGGTATTCCCGGACTTCTGCTTCGATTTGCGCATTGTCCGGCAGCACATCGCCGCGCACGCGTTGATTACCGAGGATCAGCCGTGCCGCTTTGCGCTTGGCCGTGCCGTAGTCCGCGCCATCTTCGGCGATCATGCGCGCGGCGGCGGCAGCGATTTCGGCCCGCAGCAACTCGGCATCACTCGGATAATTGATATTCATGGGAAGCAAGGCCAAGATGATGGAGTGGGCGCTGACACAAGACGCTTCCCCCAGTCAATTGAGTACAAAAGCGCAGGTTGATCAGCATTTCCATCGTGCGCGCGTCAGGTAGAATCCCGAAGATTCTCCGACACGATTCTATATGCATATCCACATTCTCGGCATTTGCGGCACTTTCATGGGTGGGCTGGCCGTGCTGGCGAAAGAGGCAGGTCACAAAGTCACCGGCTGCGATGCCAATGTTTATCCCCCCATGAGTACGCAACTGCGTGCGCAGGGGATTGAACTGATTGAGGGTTTTGGCCCGCATCAGCTGAGTTTGCAGCCCGATCTCTATGTCATCGGTAACGTCGTCTCACGCGGCAATCCATTGATGGAAGCCATCATGAACCGCGGACTGCCCTATGTATCCGGACCGCAATGGATAGGCGAACACATTTTGCATGACAAATGGGTGCTGGCCGTCGCCGGCACGCACGGCAAGACGACGACCGCATCTATGCTGGCCTGGATACTCGAGCAGGCAGGTTACCAGCCTGGATTTCTGATTGGTGGTGTGCCACTTAATTTTGGTGTGTCGGCGCGCCTCGGTGCCAAGGGTGGTACGCCGTTCTTCGTCATCGAAGCCGATGAATACGACACCGCCTTCTTCGACAAGCGCAGCAAATTTGTGCATTACCGTCCCCGCACGGCAATATTCAATAATCTTGAGTACGACCATGCCGACATCTTTGCCGACCTCGCCGCCATTGAAACCCAGTTTCATCATCTAGTGCGTACGGTACCTGCGATCGGGCGTCTGGTCGTCAATGGCCGTGAAGCCTCTTTACGTCGCGTAATCCATCGTGGCTGCTGGAGTGAAACCGAATGGTTTGGCGGCAGCGCCGAAGATAGTGGCGCATGGGGCATGGTTGAGTATGCGGATGGCCGCTTTGATGTTCTTTTTCAGGGGCAGCTGCAGGGCACGGTGAGTTGGTCACTTAGTGGTGAGCACAATCGCTGGAATGCTGTCGCAGCGATTGCAGCTGCACGGCACACGGGCGTGCCGCCGTCGCAGGCGATTGTCTCGCTGTCCAATTTCGAGAATGTGAAGCGTCGCATGGAGACGCGCGGTGTGGCTAATGGCGTGACCGTGATTGATGACTTTGCGCATCACCCGACAGCCATTGCGACTACCGTTGCAGGACTGCGGCACAAGGTCGGCAAGGCTCGTATTCTCGCCGTGCTCGAGCCTCGC
>CANKWG010000007.1 GCA_947487325.1 Oxalobacteraceae bacterium
CCGTGTCATCCGCGAGCGTGACCACCAGCTGCCGGCGCGGTCGGTATTGCACATCGCAGGCGGTGACCACACCCTCGATTTGTACCGTGCGTCCGTATATGCGGGCGGCATCGACCACGGAATGAACTTGTGTCTCGTCCTCATAGCGCATGGGCAGGTGCAGCGCCAGCGACATATCCGTGGACAGCCCAAGCCGCGCCAAGCGGTCGGCGGTACGCAGGCTTTTCGGTGGGCTGCTTTTTTTTCGGGTGGCTGACATGGGAGCTGGAGTGTTCGCGCGCAGCGTAGAATACCGGCTTTTGCCAGCAAGCTCACGCGTCAGGCAAAGCGGCTCACTATTTATCACCCTACAATTCGGCCTAAAGCGCATCTCACAGACCGCACTACAGTCCGATCTTCACACCGTCATGTATTCACTCGCCGATTTCGATTTTCACCTGCCGCCCGAATTGATTGCGCAGACACCGCTGGCTACGCGCAGCAGTTCGCGTCTGCTGCAAGTGAAGGGCGATCAAGTGGTTGACGGTTCATTTTCCGACATCACGAGCTTGCTGCAGCCCGGTGATGTACTGGTTTTCAATGACACGCGCGTGCTGAATGCGCGTTTTCGTGGCGTGAAGGCCAGTGGCGGTCAGGTCGAAGTGCTGGTTGAACGCGTGATGGATGCAACGACAGTGCTGGCGCAAGTGCGTGCTTCCAAATCACCCAAGCCGGGGATGCGAATGCGTTTGTCCGATGCCTTTGAGGTTGAGGTCGGCGAGCGTGCGCGTGAATTTTTTGTGCTGCATTTTCCAACCGATGCGCTGACACTGATTGAACAATTTGGCAGCTTACCGCTGCCGCCTTACATCACGCATGCAGCCGATGAGGTCGATGCACAGCGTTATCAGACCGTTTATGCGAAATCGCCGGGCGCGGTGGCAGCACCAACCGCCGGACTGCATTTCGATCAACCTCTGCTCGATGCGCTGCAGGCCAAGGGCGTTCGGCTGGCCTGGCTGACACTGCATGTCGGTGCTGGCACTTTTCAGCCTGTACGCACCGAGGATCTCACACAGCACAACATGCACAGCGAGTGGTACAACATTTCACCTGACTGTGTAGAGACGATACGGCAAGCGCAGCAGGCAGGGCGCGACATCATCGCGGTGGGTACAACCAGTTTGCGCGCACTAGAATCTGCTTCGCGGTCGGGTCAATTGCTTGCGGGTAGTGATGACACCGAGATTTTCATCACGCCGGGATTTTCTTTTCAAACGGTGACGCGGCTGATCACGAATTTTCATTTACCCAAGTCGACGTTGATGATGCTGGTCTCTGCTTTTGCGGGATACGAACATATACGTTCGGCGTATGCACATGCGATAGAACAGCGCTATCGTTTTTTCAGTTATGGCGACGCTATGCTGCTGGATAGAGAGAGTGCACGATGAAATTTACCTTACTGACGACCGATGGTCATGCCCGACGCGGCCGGCTCGAGTTGGCACATGGGGTAATCGAAACACCGATCTTCATGCCGGTGGGAACCTACGGATCGGTAAAGGCCATGTCGCCTGTCGAGCTGGACGACATTCAAGCACAAATCATTCTCGGTAATACCTTTCATCTGTGGCTGCGCCCTGGCCTGGACGTCATTCGCCGCTTCGGCGGACTGCATCGTTTCATGGGCTGGAATAAGCCTATCCTGACGGACTCGGGTGGGTTTCAGGTATTTTCGCTGGGCGAGATGCGAAAGATTACTGAGGAGGGCGTGAAGTTTGCGTCGCCTATCAATGGGGATCATTTGTTTCTTTCGCCTGAAATTTCGATGCAGATTCAGCGCGTACTCAATGCCGATATCGTGATGCAGTTTGACGAGTGTACGCCGTATGAGATCGACGGACGCCCGGCAACGCGCGAAGAAGCGGCGACGTCCATGCGCATGTCACTGCGCTGGGCAAAACGATCACTAGACGAATTTCAGCGCGAAGAAAATCCGAATGCCTTGTTTGCGATTGTCCAGGGTGGCATGTTTGAAACACTGCGCGATGAATCGCTCGCGGGTCTGGAAACAATGGATTTTGATGGTGTGGCGATCGGTGGTTTGTCGGTGGGTGAGCCCAAAGAAGATATGCAGCGCATCCTCGCGCATACGGGGCCTAAGTTACCAGCGCACAAGCCACATTATCTGATGGGCGTAGGCACGCCAGAAGATCTGGTGGAGGGCGTTGCCAACGGTATTGATATGTTTGATTGCGTGATGCCGACCCGCAATGCGCGCAATGGCTGGCTATTCACTCGCTACGGCGATGTGAAAATCAAGAATGCACGGTATAAAGACGATGATCAGCCGCTCGATACCAGCTGTGCTTGCTATACCTGCCAGAATTTCTCGCGTGCCTACCTGCATCATTTACATCGATGCGGGGAAATTCTTGGTGCGCGCCTCAATACGATTCATAACCTGCATTACTACCTTGAGTTGATGCAGGACATGCGCAATGCGATTGATGCGCATAGCTTTGCCGAGTTTCGCATCCAATTTGCTGCCGATCGTGCACGCGATAGCTGAACACACTTATTCGCATTGATGTAAATAATTCTCAAAGAAGCTGCGTTCTCTGGATTCTGATTCAATCGATCAGTCAAATCCTTTATTCGGTAAGACGCATAGTTTTTTGGAACTTCGCGCGAAAAACTTCCCCTCAGTGCCGACGCTTGACAGTGAATGAACGCTGTCACGTCACTTTAGAGGGAGTGACATTGCATGGACAGTTCACCTGTGACACCGCCGCCTGCATATCGCAGATTTTCTCCCCCAGCTATTTCGGACGCTCGCGAAATTAAAGCAAATGACGCATCGCAGATCGATTTGCCACAGACCGATTTGCCGCAGACCGATACGCTGTTGCCGCGCATGGTATCCAGATTACCGGTGCGGATGACGGCATTTGACCGGGCTGCTGAAGACTTACTCGGAGATTTTTCTTTTGATGATCTGATGATCGCAAACAACAGTGACAGAATCGAAAACACGCCGGCATCGCTGCAGTATTTACCGCGATTGTCTCTACTGTGTTGTCGAGCGCATGACCCCGAAAACCTTGCAATCGTTCGTGATGCCCTTTTATCTGGTGAAAACATCCACCAAAAAGATCCGAGCTACAGGCGAACGCCTTTGCACTGGGCTTGTATTTTTTCGAATGTGGCAGCAGTCAGTTTGCTACTAACGCATGGCGCGGCGGATGATATCAACGAGCCCGATGCATTGGGCGCAACACCCCTTGGTTGTCTTGTAAAACATCGAGAGCTTCCAGGTCATGGGGCCATGGTGTGGCGCTTGTTCGAGGCAGGTGCGCGTCTTGATCTGGTTGAGGGTGGCGGACAGGCGTTGATGTTTCAAGCCTACCTGACGCCGGCGCTGGTTGATGTGTTGCTGCAAAAAGGCTTGCCCGTTAACTGTACCAATGCAATGAGGGAAACTCCGCTGCAGGTCGCTTCGGCCCGCGGTAACGAGGCCTTGGTCGAGCGTCTGCTGGCGCATGGCGCTGATGTCAAGCTGCAATGTTCGTTGGGTTGTACGGCGCTGCACGATGGTGAGCTGGATGTGGATATCGCCATCCGCCTCCTGAGCGCAGGTGCTGTGGTCGATGCTCGTGATAATCAGGGCCAAACGCCGCTCATGCTTGCTTGTGATTTCAGCAATACGCCATTGATTCGATTGCTCCTTCAGCACGGGGCGTCGCTGGCAGTCCGAACCCGTGATGGCTGGTCGGCGCTGGATTATGCGCAGAATTCAGGAAGCAAGGCCTATCAATGCGTGCTTGAGTTCGCTGAGCTCATCCCTGGCGCGCGGACGGCGAGCACTTGAACACCTCCAAGTACGCCTGCGCAGGTAAGGATGAGGGCTGAAATGCTAGAATGCCGGGTCTTTGAAAAACCCTTTACCGGAGCAGTCCATGTTTATTTCCAACGCCTATGCGCAGGCGGCAGCACCCGGAGGCGCGGCCGGTGGCCTGATGAGCTTCCTGCCTATCATCCTGATGTTCGTTGTGCTGTACTTTCTGATGATCCGTCCTCAGATGAAGCGGCAAAAGGAACAAAAGGCCATGATCGATGGACTGGCCAAGGGTGATGAGATCGTGACAGCCGGCGGTGTGGTCGGCAAGGTCGCCAAAGTCAGCGATGGCTATGTGACGGTGGAAGTGGCCGAAGGCACCGAGATCGTCATGCAAAAAGCGGCGGTGACTCTGCTGCTGCCCAAGGGCACGATCAAGGCGTTGTAATCCCCAGATGCCCCGCATGTCCGGCTCTTGAGCCGGACATTTTCTTTTGATGCAGGATGCTATGAACCGTTATCCCCTCTGGAAATATGTACTGATTTTGTTCGTGCTGTGCATGGGCGTGCTGTACACCGTACCGAATTTCTTCGGCGAGTCGCCGGCGGTACAGATCAGCAGTGCAAAAGCCACGCTCAAGCTAGGACCTGATACGGTGAGCCGTGCGCGTGCAGCCCTCGAGAAATCCGGTGTGCAGGTCGAGGCAGTTTTCTACGAAGACCTCGGCAACAATGGCACGGTACGCGCTCGCTTTGCGACCACGGACATGCAGTTCAAGGCAAAGACGGCGCTCGAGCAGGGACTCAACAGCGATCCCGCCGACCCGAGCTATCTGGTTGCCTTCAATCTGCTGCCTAATACGCCGGGCTGGCTGCAAAGTTTGCACGCACTGCCGATGTATCTCGGTCTGGATCTGCGGGGTGGCGTACATTTTCTGATGCAGGTGGATTCCCGAGCAGTACTGGCAAAACGCATGCAGGGGATGCAAACGAGCGTTCGCGCACTGCTCGTTGAAAAACGCGTACGGTTTTCGGGCTTATCGCGTGAAGGCGAGGCCGTCGATATCCGTTTCAGGGATGAGGCAACGCTGAAGGCCGCGCGTGATGTGCTGAGTTCACAGATGCCCGAGCTGGCGCTGGCCGTGGTACCCGATGCTGAGGGTCAGCGTCTGCGTGCAACGCTTAATCCTGAGGCCTTGAAGAAGACACTGGAAGACGCGGTACAACAAAATATCTCTACCCTTTCCAAGCGGGTCAATGAACTGGGTGTGGCCGAACCTGTGATTCAGCGTCAGGGTGCCGACCGTATCGTGGTGCAGTTGCCGGGTGTGCAGGATGTCTCGCGCGCGAAAGACATCATTGGCCGCACCGCGACGCTGGAAGTACGCATGGTCGATGAGTCCGTCTCTCGCGGTATGGAAGAAAATGCCGCTGTGCCGCTGGGTTCTGAACTTTTCAAATCGGGTAAGGCAACGCCAGTTATTCTTTATAAAGATCCGGTCATTACGGGCGACTATATTTCGAATGCAGGCGCAAGCTTCGATCAGAACCAGCAACCTTCGGTCAGTATTGATCTTAATGGCGATGGCGGCCGCAAAATGCGCGAAGCTACACGCAGCAAGGTCGGCAAGCTGATGGCCATTGTCTTGTTTGAAAAAGGCAAGGGTGAAGTGCTGACTGTGGCGACGATTCGCGATGAGCTTGGCTCGCGTTTTCAGATCACCGGTATGGAATCACCGACCGCTGCAACGGATCTGGCGCTGCTGCTTCGCGCGGGCTCACTCGCCGCGCCCATGGAAATCATTGAAGAGCGCACGATAGGACCGCAGCTGGGCGCGGAAAACATCAGTAAGGGTTTCAACTCCACGCTGTATGGTTTTGCCGCTATCACCGTGTTCATGGTGATCTATTACCTCTTGTTCGGTGCCTTCAGCGTTATTGCCCTGGCAGTCAATGTCATGTTGCTGATTGCTCTGCTGTCACTGATGCAGGCAACACTGACTTTGCCGGGTATTGCAGCGATTGCGCTGACGCTGGGTATGGCGATTGACGCCAACGTACTGATCAATGAGCGTATTCGCGAAGAGCTACGTAACGGGAATTCGCCGCAGGCGGCGATCGCTGCGGGTTTTGAACGTGCATGGGCGACGATTCTGGACTCGAATGTCACCACGCTGATTGCTGGTCTGGCGCTGCTGATTTTTGGTTCAGGACCGATTCGCGGCTTTGCTGTTGTTCATTGCCTCGGCATTCTGACGTCGATGTTCTCAGCCGTCGTGGTTGCCCGAGCGCTCGCAAATCTCTGGTATGGCCGTCGCAAGAAACTCAATAGCGTCTCAATCGGACAAGTCTGGAAACCAACCGCCTGAGGCGGTCAGGTTCACTGAAAGGAAGTCATGGAGTTTTTTAGAATCAAAAAAGACATACCGTTCATGCGGCATGCGCTGGTGTTCAACGTTATCTCGGCGTTGACCTTTGTTGCGGCTGTGTTTTTCCTGTTTGCCAAAGGTTTGCATCTGTCGATCGAATTCACCGGCGGTACGGTGATGGAAGTTGCGTACACCAAGCCTGCTGACCTGGAACGAATTCGCCAGAATATTTCTGAGCTTGGTTTTGCTGATAGTCAGGTGCAGAGTTTTGGTACGGCACAAGACGTGCTGATTCGCTTGCCGGTGCAGAAGGGTAAAACATCAGCGCAGGCGAGTACGCAGGTGCTCGAGGTATTGAAAGCACAAGATCCAACGGTCAGTTTGCGGCGCGTGGAATTCGTGGGCCCACAAGTCGGCGAGGAACTCGCGCATGATGGCCTGACCGCGCTGGCCTTTGTGGTGGTCGGAATCATGATCTATCTGGCATTCCGATTCGAATGGAAGTTTGCGGTTGCTGCCATCATTGCGAACTTGCACGACGTAATCATCATTCTGGGATTTTTCGCTTTCTTCCAGTGGGAATTCTCGCTCACCGTACTGGCTGCTGTGCTGGCGGTGCTGGGTTATTCAGTCAATGAGTCAGTGGTGGTGTTTGACCGGGTGCGCGAAACCTTCCGTGATCGTCGTTTCGGCAAGCTGGAAACTGCCGACGTAATGAACCATGCGATTACCAGCACGATTTCAAGAACCGTGATCACCCACGGATCCACGCAGCTGATGGTGTTGTCGATGCTGATTTTTGGTGGCCCCACCCTGCATTATTTTGCGGTGGCGCTGACGATTGGTATCTTGTTCGGTATTTATTCGTCGGTGTTCGTCGCTGCGGCTGTGGCGATGTGGCTGGGCGTGAAGCGTGAGGATTTGCTCAAGCCAGTGAAACCGAAAGACGATACGGATGGGGCGGTGGTTTGATTTTGCTGTTTGCGTAAACGAAAAAGCCGGCGGATTCGCCGGCTTTTTTATTGTTTGGTCGGAGGACCCGGGGGCCAGCACAACCCTCAGATATCCTTCGCCAATTTCTCAGCCAAGCCCACATACGACGCTGGCGTCATCGACAGCAGCAGATCTTTAGCTTCCTGCGGTATGGCGAGTTTTGTGATGAAGTCTTGTAGCGCATCCTTCGATATACCCTTGCCGCGGGTGAGTTCTTTCAGCTGTTCATACGGATTTTCAATCCCGTAGCGGCGCATGACGGTCTGCACGGGTTCGGCCAGTACTTCCCAACTCTGATCGAGATCTTCCGCGATTTTCGTGGCATTGACTTCGAGTTTGTTCAGGCCGCGCAGGCAGCTGTCATACGCCAACAGCGCATAACCCAAGCCAACGCCGATATTGCGCAGCACCGTGGAATCTGTCAGGTCACGCTGCCAGCGTGAAACGGGCAGTTTTTCTGCCATGTGTTTCAGCACTGCGTTGGCCATACCCAAATTGCCTTCGGAGTTTTCGAAATCAATCGGATTAACTTTGTGTGGCATGGTCGAGGAACCGATCTCGCCGGCCTTTGTGCGCTGCTTGAAATAGCCCAGCGAAATGTAGCCCCAGATATCGCGATTCAGGTCGAGCAATATAGTGTTGGTGCGCGCAAACGCATCAAACAGATCGGCCATGTAATCGTGAGGCTCGATCTGAATGGTGTAAGGATTGAATGTCAGACCCAAGCGCTGTTCAATGACTTTGCGCGAGAATGCCGGCCAGTCAAACGATGGGTAGGCTGAGAGGTGCGCATTGTAGTTACCAACAGCGCCATTCATTTTGCCCAAAATAGCAACGCTGGCGATGCGCTGTCTGGCGCCTTGAAGGCGCGCTACTACATTGGCGATTTCCTTACCCAGTGTGGTCGGGCTCGCGGGTTGGCCGTGGGTACGCGACATCATCGGCAAGCCCGCGTGTGCATGCGCGAGCTCAGTCAGTTTGGCAATGATCTCGTCCAGCGCTGGGAGCATGACCGTATCGCGTGCGGCCTTGAGCATCATGCCGTGCGAGGTATTGTTGATGTCTTCCGAGGTACATGCGAAATGGATAAATTCGGCAGCTGCGATCAGTTCGGGCAAATGACTGACTTTTTCTTTTAACCAGTACTCCACCGCTTTGACATCGTGATTGGTGGTGGCTTCAATGGCCTTGATGCGTGCAGCATCTTCTTCCGAAAAATCTGAGGCTAGCTGATTTAATAATGTCGTTGCTTCTACAGAAAACGGCTTTAGTTCTGCAAACCCCGCTTCGGAGAGGGCAATCAACCAAGCGATTTCAACTTTCACGCGGTGATGCATGAAGCCAGATTCGGACAAAATCGGGCGCAGTGCCTGTGTTTTTGATGCGTAGCGACCATCGAGAGGCGACAGGGCGGACAGAGGGGAAAGTTGCATTTTGGGGAGTACCGAAAATTGGCAGGAGTAACTCGAGAAGGCCATGATTTTACCATCCGGCCCATGCCTAGTTTTGGTTAGAAGGGTCGGGCTGCATGCAGTTTTGTCAATGCTATAATCCGCGTCCCCAAATCTTGCGCGAATACTCATGAAACTGATTGGATCACTTGCCAGTCCTTACGTACGTAAAGTCCGTATCGTCATGACAGAGAAGAAGCTCGATTACGAATTCGTTCTTGAAGATGTCTGGTCGCCGACGAGTACCATTTCCCTGTCCAATCCCCTTGGTAAAGTGCCGTGCCTGATCATGGAAGATGGTGGTGCGATGTTTGATTCGCGCGTTATCGTGGAGTATTTGGACACCATGTCACCCGTGGGTAAACTCATTCCGAGTCAGGGGCGCGAGCGGGCCATCATCAAATGCTGGGAGGCTCTGGCCGATGGCGTACTTGATGCCGGTATTCTTATCAGGCTAGAGCGAACGCAGCGTCCTGCCGACAAGCAAAGCGAGGCGTGGACGGACCGTCAATTTGGAAAAATTCGTGATGGCCTCGGTGCTATGTCACGTGGTCTGGGTGATGCGGGATTTTGCGTTGGACCATATCTGTCGTTGGCGGATATTGCCGTGGGTTGTGCGCTGGGGTGGCTGACTTTCCGGTTTCCGGAGATTCAATGGCGCGAGGATCATCCCAATCTGGCGCGCTTGTTCGATAAGCTGTCTGAACGACCATCATTTCGCGACAGTATTCCCATCGCCTGACAGTAGTTCAGCCGAGACCGCAAATAAAAACGGAGCCCAGAGGCTCCGTTTTTTATGCGTATTCGGATCGATTATTCATCTTCCATTTGCGATTGCAGATAATTCTCCAGACCGATTTTCGAAATCAGATCCATTTGCGTTTCCAACCAGTCGATGTGTTCTTCGGTGTCATCCAGAATGTGTTGGAATATCTCGCGTGAGACATAGTCACGTGCTGCTTCGCAAGCTGCGATGCCGTCTTTAACGGTTTGCTGAGAGATTTTCTCCATCTGCAGATCGCAGTCAAGCATCTCGGGGGTGTTTTCACCGATCATCAGTTTGTGCAGCGCCTGAAGATTGGGCAGGCCATCGAGCATCAGAATGCGATCGATCAGCTGATCAGCGTGCTTCATTTCGCCGATTGATTCTGCGTATTCTTTTTTGCCCAGTTTTTCGAAACCCCAGTGCTTGTACATGCGCGCATGCAGAAAATACTGGTTGATGGCGGTGAGTTCATTGGTGAGCTGATCATTGAGCAGCTTGATGATATTCGGATCACCTTTCATGGGGGCCTCTGTGCGTGTGGTTTGAATGCGGCGCGACGTAAAACGTGCCGCATCTTACCGCAGCATGCGAACAATGTGCGACATTCGATGTCATTTCGTTACTGCGAATCATTGTACTTTTGCGAACGATTCGTAAACGCAATGAAAGCGAAGATTGATGATGTTCAGGGTATCGCGAGGATGAACGTCTTCGCGGGGATGGGAAACGACGACTCAGGCAGCGACGAGTTCACGCCGCAGTGCTGCAAAACGGTTGGCGACTTCTTCGTGGTGTTCGTTGACAAGTACCTTTGCGCTCGGGAGGCATTTGCCGCAGCATTCGCCGACATTGAGCTGTGCGCGAATCTCCGACAGCGAAGTCGCGCCAGCATCCATTGCAGCACGGATGGCTCGGTCGGAAACGTTGTGGCAGATGCAAACAATCATGGTGGGCTCGTGATGTGTAAATGCGAACAATTCTTGTTTAGATTATTAACGAAAGCATGCTCGATTGCAAGAGTTTTTTGAATTCTTGACGGGGGTGTCAAAAAGCGGAAATCGCCAGCTCGGCTGGGGCAATAGGGCTTTTGGATTGCGTAGGGACGGCGGCCTAGGCCGGCTGCAGGGGTCTGTCGATGATGCCGCCGCCGAGACAGATGTCCCCGTCATAAAGCACCGCGGATTGACCCGGAGTGACCGCCCACTGCGGCTCGATGAATTGCAAACTAAAGCCAGTGCCGGGAAGAGACGAGTGTGTACAGGCGGTGTCGGCCTGACGGTAGCGGGTTTTTGCGGACAAGGGACCCTCGGCTGGGGCCGAGCCGGCGACCCAGCTCACCTGATCTGCCGCCAGCCCGGCGCAGAGCAGCCAGGGGTGATCATGGCCTTGCACTACATATAGGGTGTTGGTTGCGATGTCCTTGCGCGCCACATACCAGGCATCGTGATTGCCATCGTCATTGCGGTGCTTGCGGCTGCCCCCGAGTCCAATGCCCTTGCGCTGGCCGAGGGTATAGAAGGACAATCCGACATGCTCACCGACGATGTCACCCTCCGGCGTCATCATCGGGCCGGGTCGGAAAGACAGGTAGCGATTCAGAAATTCGCGGAACGGCCGCTCGCCAATAAAGCAAATGCCGGTCGAATCCTTCTTGCGGGCGTTCGGCAGTGCCAGTTCACTGGCGATACGACGGATATTGGTTTTTTGCAGCTCGCCCAGCGGAAACAGCGTGCGCGACAACTGGGATTGATTGAGTCTATGCAGGAAATAACTTTGGTCTTTGCTGGCGTCGACGGCCTTGAGTAATTCAAAGCGACCATCGCGCTCGCGCACTCGGGCGTAATGCCCCGTCGCGATCAGGTCGGCACCCAGACGCATGGCGTGATCAAGGAAGGCTTTGAACTTGATTTCAGCATTGCAGAGCACATCGGGATTGGGGGTGCGGCCTGCCTCATATTCGCGCAGGAACTCTGCGAACACTCTGTCTTTGTATTCACTGGCGAAGTTAACGGCCTCGATATCGACGCCCACTAAGTCGGCCACACTGACGGCGTCAATCCAGTCTTCCCGGGTTGAGCAGTATTCATCATCGTCATCGTCTTGCCAGTTTTTCATGAAAAGACCGATCACTTCGTAGCCTTGCTCCTTCAGCAGCCATGCGGCTACCGACGAATCCACGCCGCCGGACATACCCAGCACGACGCGCTGTTTAGGCATAGCTGAATCCCGTCACGCTTGGATGCGTGTAGAACATCGACAGAGGACTGCGCTTGCCACTCAGATAATCATCGACGCACTGAAGCACTAGAGGACTGCGGTGCATCTCTTGGGTCGCGAGAAGTTCTTCGTAGCTCATCCAGACAGCACGCAAAATGCCGACATCGAGCGGCTGATCATGGACAGCGCCAACCTGACCAGAAAAAGCGAAGCGCAGATAAGTCACGTCTTCGCCGGTCCGCGTTGACTGGTAGCGCGACATATAAATACCGACCAAGGCTTCAGGCGTGAATTCATGCGCCGTCTCTTCCAGTGCCTCGCGGCTTACGGCCGTGATCAGCGACTCCGAAGGGTCCAGATGACCGGCGGGTTGATTGAAGCGTATGCCATCACTGGTTTCTTCTTCGACCAGCAAAAACTGCCCGCCGCGCTCAATAATGGCGGCAACGGTGACAGAGGGTTTCCAGAGGTCGGACATGATTACTTTCAAAGCCCCAGCGTGCGGCGACCCGGCATTTTACTCCTGCCGATTACCGGATTGCTTTGGTTTGCTCTGGTGCTTGTATCGTTGGATTGGGGTGAATCAATCGATCCCTGTGTGATGGGCCGGGAAGTCAGTGCAGAATGCACAGCCTTCCACCCGAATTATTTGCCAAATCGGAAAGCTTTCTTGTTAATGGATCCCTTAAGCACGAGAAAATAGAACGACAGTTCGCTTTTTTGATTTAAGTGTAATATTCGGGCGCAAATTTTATTTTTTTGGAGAACTCCATGAAAATCGGCATCCCAGCCGAGACGCGGGCGGGTGAAACGCGGGTCGCCGCAACACCCGAGACAGTTAAAAAACTGATCTCCGCCAAACATCAAGTCATCGTGCAATCTGGCGCGGGTGTTGCCGCCAGCATTACCGATGAGGCATTCGTCGCTGCCGGCGCAAGCATAGTCTCAGCGGCTGATGCTTTATCCGCTGACCTGGTCTTGAAAGTTCGAGCGCCGTCCGAGAGTGAGCGAGCGCAAATGAAATCCGGCAGTGTGCTCGTCGGCATGCTCAATCCGTTTGATGCCGACAATATCGCAGCGATGTCCGCAGCGGGCCTGACGGCATTTTCTCTGGAGGCTGCGCCGCGTATTACGCGTGCTCAGTCGCTCGACGTGTTGTCCTCGCAGGCCAATATCGCCGGTTACAAAGCGGTGCTGATGGCGGCTAACTCGTATCAGCGCTTCATGCCGATGTTGATGACAGCGGCCGGTACCGTCAAAGCCGCCCGTGTGCTGATCATGGGCGTGGGTGTCGCCGGCCTGCAAGCGATTGCGACAGCCAAGCGTATGGGTGCCGTGATTGAAGCTTCTGACGTGCGTCCCCCAGTGAAAGAGCAAGTCGAGTCGCTCGGTGCCAAATTTATTGACGTGCCGTATGAGACCGATGAAGAGCGCGAGATCGCCAAAGGCGTCGGCGGCTATGCGCGCCCCATGCCTGAGGCTTGGATGCAGCGTCAGGCGGCGCTGGTGCACGAGCGTGCCAAGCAGTCGGACATCATTATCACGACAGCCTTGATCCCCGGCCGCAAGGCGCCGGTGCTGATTTCAGAAGAAACGGTCAAGGCGATGAAACCGGGTTCAGTGATCGTCGATATGGCGGTGGAGCAGGGCGGTAACTGCCCTTTGTCCGAGTTGGGCAAGACTGTCATCAAACACGGCGTGACGATTATTGGCGAGCCCAATATTCCGGCATTGTGTGCCGCGGATGCGTCGGCGCTCTACGCACGCAATGTTCTGGACTTCCTCAAGCTGATTGTCGACAAAGAAGCTGCCTTGGCAATCGACCGCAGCGATGAAATCGTGGCGGCCACGCTGATGTGCACGGCTGGTGAAATCATTCGCAAATAGAGGCTTGAATGCAACGTATCATGCTGCGCGCGAAAATCCATCGCGCGGCGGTCACGCAGTGCGACCTTAATTACGAGGGCTCCTGCGGGATTGATGAAGACTTGTTGGAAGCGGCTGATATCCGCGAATTTGAAAAAATCGAGCTTTACAACGTCAATAACGGCGAGCGCTTTTCTACTTATGCCATTCGGGGAAAGCGCGGCAGCGGTGAGATCTCGCTGAATGGTGCGGCAGCTCGGCTGGCGCATCTGGGTGATTTGATGATCATTTGTACTTATGCGCCCATGGGCGAAGAAGAGGTCGCCGCTTATCAGCCCAAAATTGTGTTCGTCGATGAAAAGAATCGCATTACCCGGCTGAAGCATCAGTCGTAACTGAAATAGCTCTTTACTGAACAGACACTTACTGTTTCCGAACCAGAGGACATCATGGAAGTCAGCCCTACCATTATTAACCTGATTATTTTCGTGCTGGCGATTTATGTCGGCTACCACGTTGTGTGGACCGTCACGCCGGCACTGCATACACCGCTGATGGCGGTGACGAATGCCGTGTCAGCCATCATCATCGTGGGCGCAATGCTTGCCGCAGCGCTGACCGAAGGACCGGTCGGCCAATTCATGGGCACACTCGCCGTTGCGTTGGCTGCCGTGAATGTGTTCGGTGGCTTCCTCGTTACCCAGCGCATGCTGGAAATGTTCAAGAAAAAAGAGCCCAAGGCTCAGGCCAAAAAAGAAGAGGCTTAATGATGAGCATGAATCTTGTCACCCTGCTGTACCTGCTGGCGTCGATCTGTTTTATTCAGGCGCTCAAAGGCCTGTCCCATCCTGCGACTGCGCGTCGTGGTAATGCGTTTGGTATGGCCGGTATGGCGATTGCCGCGCTGACAACCATCGCGCTGATCTACAAAATCAAATCTGATGCTGCCGTTGACGGCGCGGGTCTGGGTTACGGTCTCCTTGCGCTGGGTGTGATTGTCGGCGGCAGCATTGGTGCCATTCTGGCCAAGCGCGTTGAAATGACGAAGATGCCTGAGTTGGTCGCCGCGATGCACTCGCTGATCGGTTTGGCAGCGGTGTGTATTGCCGTAGCTGCAGTGTCCGAGCCTTGGGCATTTGGCATCGTGCCGCGCGGTGAGCCTATCCCGTTTGGCAACCGTCTCGAACTCTTTATCGGTACCTTTGTCGGTGCGATCACTTTCTCGGGTTCTGTGATTGCCTTCGGTAAGCTGGCGGGAAGTTATAAATTCCGTTTGTTCCAAGGTGCGCCTGTTGTGTTCCCCGGTCAGCACATGGTCAATCTTATTCTCGCCATCGTGATGATTGGCGCTGGACTGGTGTTTGTCGCAGCGCCGGGTGCAGAAGCCGCATGGACGCCGTTCATCATCATGACCGTCATCGCCTTTATTCTTGGCGTGTTGATCATCATCCCGATTGGCGGTGCAGATATGCCGGTGGTCGTCTCGATGTTGAACAGCTACTCTGGATGGGCTGCTGCAGGCATTGGCTTCTCACTGAATAACTCGATGCTCATCATTGCGGGTTCGCTGGTGGGTTCGTCCGGCGCCATCCTCTCGTACATCATGTGCAAGGCGATGAATCGTTCGTTCTTCAATGTGATTTTGGGTGGTTTTGGTGGTGACGCCGCCGCCGCGGTGGGTGGCGATCAGCAGCAGCGTCCGGTGAAGTCCGGTTCTGCTGACGATGCGGCTTTCTTGATGAGTAATGCAGAAACCGTGATCATTGTCCCGGGCTATGGCCTCGCTGTGGCGCGTGCGCAGCATGCGCTGATGGAGCTGTCAGAAAAACTCTCACATAAGGGCGTCACTGTTAAATACGCGATTCACCCGGTAGCGGGCCGTATGCCAGGCCACATGAACGTCTTGCTGGCAGAAGCAGAAGTGCCGTATGACCAGGTGTTCGAGATGGAAGACATCAACAGCGAATTCGGTCAAGCGGATGTGGTGCTGGTGCTCGGCGCGAACGACGTGGTGAATCCTGCAGCCAAAGATCCGAAGTCCGCGATTGCCGGCATGCCAATTCTCGAAGCCTATAAAGCCAAGACCATCATCGTGAACAAACGATCCATGGCGGCTGGTTATGCGGGTCTGGATAATGAATTGTTCTACATGGACAAGACCATGATGGTCTTCGGTGATGCGAAAAAAGTGATTGAAGATATGGTCAAGGCAGTCGAGTAATCGACGCGCTGACACATAGCTGTGAAAAAAAGGCAGATGCGAATCTGCCTTTTTTATTGCGCTGAGCTTATCGAGCCGCGGTAATCAACTCTGTAACAAGTGCATTTAACTGCGCCAGCCAAACATCATCTGCTCCGACAGCGCGCGTCTGGCAGGTGGCAGCAGATCAATCATGCCCAGCGACAGACCGAGCAAACTTTGCGAGAGCGACTGATCTTCGCTGCTGGCAAAAACGCGCGCCATCAAGTCAGTCAGCTTGACAGTCAGACCTCGATCACCGCGACGTTGCTCCGTAAACTGATGGATACCCTCAGGTGTAGGCGATTGCGCCAGCACGTTGGCCAGTACCGCAGCATCGCGTAAGCCCAGATTGAGTCCCTGACCTGCCACAGGATGCAATGTTTGTGCAGCGTTACCAATAGCCACCATTCTTGGTGAGTTTGTCTGCTGCGCATTCAGTCCTAGCGGATAACTGTGGCGTTGACTCACTTGCGTGAAAGTACCGACGCGGTTTCCAAACGCTTGTTGCAGCGCCTGCAAAAAATCAGTATCGGACATCGCAAGCAAGGCCTCGCCATGTTCGGGCCGCACACACCAAACTAGCGAATAGTCGTTCCGATCCGGTAGAAGCGCAAGCGGTCCTTCTTCGGTAAAGCGTTCGAATGCCCGTCCGGGTACGACAGCATCGCTGGATACGTTCGCCACGATCGCCATTTGCTGATAATCCCGTTGAATGGCTTTGCTTGCCTGTGTGCCGAAGACACCCCCCTCAGCTTGCACGAGTAGGCCGGCGTGGATCTGCTGGTGATCAGAGAGAGTGATATTTACGTGAGTATTGTTTTCTTCTGCATGAGTTACGAGGAGAGGGCGATACTGAGTCACGCCAGCCGCACTTAACTCAGCAGAAAGCGCTTGCACCAGATCGCCGTAGCGACAGACATAACCTAGGGCGGGTAACTGATGCTCCGTGCAATCAATCAATGTGCGGCCAAATCGGCTGCGCCGCGATACATGAATTTGCGTGATGGCTGTCGCGTTAACAGGCCACGCATGAATTTGGTTCAGGAGTTCATGACTTCCCCACGAGAGCGCGACAGAGCGGGGATCCTGAGATGCGGCAGCCGTTGTTTTACCATCGATAAGCGCAATGCGATCGGCAGCGACACCACGCTTGACCAACATGCAGGCCAGTGCAATTCCTACTGGACCGCCACCAGCGATGGCAATATCGACCGCGCTTGTATCGACGGACCTCATCGCTTCATCAGCCTCGCATCACCGCTTCGATCTCGGTGATGGTTTTGGGCGCCTTGTGCGTGAGAATTTCGCAGCCTTCTGCAGTTACCAGCGCATCATCTTCTATACGTATGCCGATATTCCAGTATTGCTCAGGCACACCCGGTGCGGGACGCACATAAATACCGGGCTCGATGGTGAGTACCATCCCGGGTGCGAGCGTGCGCCAGGGTTTTTCTTTCCCTGCGGGTGCGGGATCACGGTAGTCGCCAACGTCATGCACATCCATGCCCAGCCAGTGTCCCGTGCGGTGCATATAAAACTGCCGATACTGACCACCAGCGATGACATCGTCTACCGAGCCGACTTTGTTTTTATCGAGCAGCCCAGTGTCGAGCATGCCCTGTGTCAGTACGCGCAATGCAGCGTCGTGACCATCGGTAAATCGCGCGCCGGCACGAGTCGCGTTAATGGCGGCGTATTGCGATTCGAGCACGATTTCGTAGAGTGTTTTTTGGGCGGGACTGAATTTGCCGTTCACCGGGAAGGTACGCGTGATGTCTGACGCGTAGCTATCAAGTTCGCAGCCGGCATCAATCAAGACCAGATCGCCATCACGCAATTCTGCATCGCCAGCTCGATAATGCAGCACGCAGGCATTGGCACCGGTTGCCACAATTGAGCCATAGGCAGGCGACTGCGAGCCATTGCTGCGGAACTCATGCAGTAGTTCGGCTTCCAGATGATATTCACGCAGACCCGCGCGCGATAGGCGCATTGCTCTCGCGTGTGCTTCGGCACTGATGTCAGCAGCGCGCTGCATGATCGCAATCTCCTGATCATCTTTGACGAGCCGCATTTCATTGAGAATCGTACGTATATCGATGGCAGAACCCGGTGCACTCACTCCCGCTCTGGCTTGCGAACGTACGGCATTGAGCCAAGTTTGAACCCGGGAATCGAGCGTAGCGCTGCTGCCCAGTGCGTAAAACAACGCCGGCGCATTTGCCATCAGTCGTGGCAATTCACTGTCAATGCTATTGGCTGGAAAGGCTGCGTCGAATCCGAAATGTGACTTGGCAGCGTCTGGTCCGAAACGATAGCCATCCCAGATTTCGCGTTCTTCATTTTTTTCGCGGCAGAACAGAATGGATTGATCCTGATCGCCCGTCACGAGTACCAAGGTGGCTTCTGGTTCTGTGAATCCAGTCAGATAATAAAAATAGCTGTCATGCCGATACGGATAATCCGCATCGGCATTGCGCATCACTTCGGGCGCAGTCGGAATGATGGCGATACCACCACCCTGCGCACGCATATGATCCAGGACCGCGGCACGGCGTTTTGCATAAACATTCATAGTCATTTTTTAGTCGCCAGAGGGGCGTTCAGTTGTTCCAATCGTTCGACCGTGCCAACATCGGTCCAGTCGCCACGGAAAAGCTCACCACCGATTCTCCGCTGTTCTGCGAATTCGCGCAGGATGGGCGCCAGTTTCGCCGCTGTGCCCGCAGCGATTGTGTCAAACAGCTCGGGACGGTAGACGCCGATACCCGAAAAGGTCAGTCGGGGCTCGCCCTGATTGGCGATCGCGAAGCTCTCCAGCGCAAAATCACCCTCGGGATGATGCGGCGGATTTTTTACCAGATACAGCCAGGCCAGATCCCTGCGATCGATCGGTAGTGGGTTGCCCCAGACATCATTTTCTTCGAGGACATCACCGACTTTGGTGAAATCAAAATGCGGACAAAAAATATCACCGGCAATCGCGACAAACGGCGCCTCACCCAGCAGGTGACGTGCTTTGGCAATGCCGCCCGCGGTTTCCAGCGCAGTGCCCTCGGAAGAATACGCGATGCTTGCGCCGAACTGACTGCCATCGCCGAGTGTGTCCTCGATCATCTGACCGAGATGCGCGTGATTGATGACGATCTCTGTAATGCCGGCGCGTACAAGATTGTTGATGTGCCAAACAATCAGTGGTCGGCCCCGCACTTGCAGCAGCGGCTTGGGACAGGTATCGGTCAGCGGGCGCATGCGCTCTCCGCGACCAGCAGCGAAAATCATGGCTTTCATATTAAAAGGTAAAGCCGATGCCCGTTTTGTTTTCCTCAAGCGCATCCAGCAGTCGTATCAGAGGCGCGAACTCCTTGTAGCGATAGGCAGTCTTGCGCGTGTAATCCATCACAAGGGGTATGTCATTCAGATAGCCATCCTTCCCGTCGCGGTGATACAGCCTTGCAAAGATACCTAGTACCTTCAGGTGCCGCTGCAGTCCCATGAATTCGAAGTCGCGATAAAACGCATCGACATCATGACTGACAGGTAGTCCCGCTTTTCGGGCGCGTTCCCAGTAGCGAATCGTCCAGTCCAGTACCAGCTCTTCGTCCCACTGAATGTAAGCGTCCCTGAGGAGTGAGACCAGATCGTACGTAATGGGGCCGTAGACGGCATCCTGAAAATCCAGAATGCCCGGATTACCCTTGTCCATCACCATCAGATTGCGTGAGTGATAGTCGCGATGCACATACACCTGTGCTTGCGCCAGATTATTGGCCAGCAGCATATCGAAGACACGGTTCAGGTCTGCGCTCTGAGCATCACTCAGCGTCGCTTTTAGATGGCGCGTCACATACCAGTCGGGAAACAGCATCAATTCTCTGTGCAGTAGCTCGCGGTCGTAGACGGGCAACACGCCGGCACGGCTTTGTACCTGCAGCTGGATCAGCGCATCAATGGCATCAAGGTAGAGCTTGTGTGCAGTGTCTGGGTTGAGCTGCTTAAGGTAAGTGGTCGAGCCTAGATCCGATAGCAAGAGAAAGCCCCGCTCGGTATCCTGAGCCAGAATAGTCGGCACGGACACGCCAGTCGCACTGAATAATTCGGCAACTTTTACGAAAGGCCGCACATCCTCCTGCGGTGGTGGAGCATCCATCACGATCAAACTCTGACCGCTCTGCGTATCGACACGGAAGTAGCGGCGGAAGCTGGCGTCCGCTGAGGCGGGTCGCAGGCTATCCACGAGGGTCGCGGGCGTTGTGAGACCAGAAAGCCAGTCGGCCAGCTGGACCAGCCGGGCGTCGTTCAGGGAATTGTCGGGCATTTGGGAAAACCGGGTATGAAGTGGGCAGCAGGAGTGCGGAACAGTCGTTGAGTTCCCATATAATAAGGGATTCACCTCACAGCGCGGTGCTCAAGCCTGCGAATTCTGCTTTCATGACCCGGCGATTGCCACTTCCCTTCGGTTTAGCCTTCAGGCGCGCGAAACTGCTCCCCCTTATGATCATCATGATGTTCGGGTCAGCGGCTGCGCAGGAGCAGCGCAGGTTGGCCGACACTGTGGCCGACGATTCGGCAACGAGCATGAGGTCCGAAGAGCTTACGGGCCGCCCTGATCGTGAAGTCCAGATGGAGCGCAATGTTGAAATCACGCGCGGCAACATGGCTATTGATGCGGACAGTGTTAAATACAACATCATTGATGACCGGGTTGATGCGGTAGGTAATGTGATTGTCCAAAAAGCGGGTAGCCGGTTTACAGGTAATGAACTTAGGCTCAAGCTGGATACCGGCGTGGGTTACATGGATAGTCTGGTGTACAAGCTTCTGCGGCGCAATGCTCAGGGCAGAGCGGATCGTATTGATTTTGAATCCGAAGACCAGGCGACGATATCTTCGGGTTACTACACCACCTGTAATGGTCCGGATCCGGACTGGTATCTGCGCACCGGCAAGCTGACGCTGGATGAAGGTGCAGGTATAGGTTATGCACGAAACGCCGTATTGGTTTTCAAGGGTGTGCCGGTAGCAGGCGCACCGCGTATTTCGTTTCCGCTGACCGACGAGCGAGTCTCGGGTTTTCTGGCGCCGACGATTGCTTCATCGACGTCCAGTGGCTTGCAAGTCACGACGCCTTATTTCTGGAATATCGCACCGAATCGTGATGTCACCTTTTTCCCGCGCTACATCGCACAGCGTGGTTTGATGTTGGGTGCCGATGTTCGGTATCTCGAACGCGAATTTGCGGGCGAGACACGGTTTGAGTTCATCAATGACACCAAGCTGCCCGGAGAAACGCGGTACGGTTTTTCATCTCGTCACAATCAGGTGCTGGCGCCGGGGCTGACACTGGCCACTGATCTCAACGCGGCATCGGATGATTTTTACGCGAGAGATTTTCCTCTTAGTCACGTCTGGGCTCGTCCGGGCTTGAATCGCAGGCTGCTGAACCAAAGTGTCGCATTGAACTACGGTGCTACGGACTGGAACGGCGCAGTTCGTTTGATTGACTATCAGGTGCTGCAGGATCCGAATGCGCTTATTGGCGTTCCATATGCGCGACTGCCACAGATAAATGTCAATAATTTTCACTACAGTGACAATGGTCTTGATTTGACCATGAACTCGGAGTACACGCGGTTTGTTCATCCGACGTCGGTGCAGGGCGACCGTCTGGTATTCAATCCTCGCGTGACCTACAACCAATGGCAACGTCCCGGCTACTTCATTCGTCCCAGCCTTTCAATGCATGGCACGCTCTACAATCTTGATCGGTCCGATGCCAGCATGACGGCGCCGACGCGCTGGCTGCCGTCCTTCTCTCTGGATTCGGGATTAATATTTGAGCGTGAATCGGCATTTTTCAATCGGGAAGCGATTCAAACACTGGAGCCTCGTGTCTTCTATACCTACACGCCTTACAAGGAACAGACGTCTGTGCTGTATCCGCGATTCGATACATCGGAGTCTGATCTGAACTACGCACAGATTTTTCGGGAAAATCGATTTGTGGGTAACGACCGTATAGGCGATTCGAATCAACTGACTTTGGCGCTTACTTCGCGCTATCTGGAGACCTCTGGAGCAGAGCGCTTGCGTGTAGCGGTGGCGCGGCGTATGAATCTGGCTGATCCTAGGGTGACGCTGGATCAAAGTGTAACTGCCAAGACGGCCGCAGAAGATATTTTGCTTCTGCTGTCAGGGCGAGTGACCAACGAGCTGCGTCTGGATGCTAACTTGCAATATGATCAGACGGCGGGGGATATCAATCGCATGAATCTCGGTGCGTTCTGGCAAGCAGGTCCGATGAAGCTGTTGAATGCCCAGTACCGTCGTGATTCGCGTAACATACCGGGGTATCCGTTCACCAATTTCGAGCTCGTCGATTTTTCAGGGCAATGGCCGCTCAGTCAACGCTGGTATGGCGTGGGGCGCATCAATTATTTGCTCGATGAAAAAAGACCTGGTCAATCGCTGTTGGGTGTTGAATATCTTGCCGATTGCTGGATCTTCCGGGCGGTTGCTCAGCGAATCCCAACCGCTGCGGGTCTTGCAACGACCCATATGTTCATACAGCTGGAATTTAGTGGCCTGGCAATGATAGGCTCGAATCCTCTGAAGGCACTGCGCGGCAATGTGCCGGGGTATCAACCTTTGCAGCAACCGCAGTAAGCGCAGTAACGGTCTTAACCGATTCACATCATTTAATTCATTCAAATCACGATGACGCTTATTCAGACCTATCGTTCGCTGACATGCAGACGTCTCGGCGCCGGCACCTTGTTGGGTATCCTGCTGTTGACGCTGACTGGCCCATCGTCTGCGGAAACCAAACCAGCCAGTAATCGTCAACCAGTGCTGATCGATGCTATCGCGGTGGTAGTCAACACTGACGTTATCACCCTTAGAGAGATTGAAGAACGTTTGCGTCTGGTTGAGCAGCGGCTGAAACGTCAGAACATACAGTTGCCTGCCCGCGAGGTATTGCAAAAGCAGTTACTCGAGCGAATGATCGTCAACCGTGCGCAGATGCAACTGGCGCGCGAAACAGGAATTCGTATCGATGATTTATTGCTGGATCGTGCGATCGCACGGATTGCCGAGCAAAACAAACTGACCGTGCAAGGATTCCGGGATCAGCTCGAAGGTGACGGCCTGTCTTTTGCTCGCTTCCGTGAAGAGGTGCGTGAAGAAATCACCTTGCAGCGTCTGCGTGAACGCGAAGTCGACAACAAAATTCAGATCACCGATGCCGAGGTCGATAACTTCCTTGCTGCTTCAGCGGGCAACGCCGAAGGTGCTCAAGGTGAAATCAATATCGCTCAAATTCTGGTGCGCGTACCTGAAAAGGCGACACCCGAACAAATTGCTGAACGTCGCAAACGTGCTGATCAGGCGCTCGCACAGTTGAGCTCCGGTGTGGAATTTGCGAAGGTCGCGGCCAGTTTTTCTGATGCCGGTGATGCGCTAAGTGGTGGCGAACTTGGCTGGCGCAGCGCTTCACGTTTACCGCAGCTTTTTATGGATGCGACTGAAAAAATCAAAGATGGCGAAGTGGCGCCCATGGTTCGCAGCGCGAATGGCTTTCATATTCTCAAAGTTATCGGAAGACGCAGCGCCAGTATGGTCAAGACGGGGCCGGGCGCTGTGGTCCAGCAAACACTTGCACGCCATATCCTGATCAAGGTGAATCAGATCGTCTCGGCCACTGAAGCGCGCCGCAAACTCGTTGAACTCAAGGAACGGCTGGACAATAAAGCAGCCAAGTTTGAGGAATTGGCGCGTCTGTATTCCAACGATGGCTCTGCCAGTAAAGGTGGTGATCTTGGTTGGATCTATCCTGGTGATACCGTGCCTGAGTTCGAGCGTGCGATGAATTCGCTGCAACCCGGTGAAGTCAGTGGACCCGTCGAGTCGCCCTTTGGTTATCACTTGATCGAAGTCATTGAACGTAAATCCGAAGAAATTTCGCGAGAGCGGCAGCGTATGATTGCGCGACAGGCATTGCGTGAGCAAAAGCTTGAAGAATCCTATGAAGACTGGTTGCGACAGCTGCGCGATCGTGCTTACGTCGAGTATCGTTTGGACGATATCAATCGTCCGTAATCGTCAACATCCATGTCCCGCCCCCGGATAGCGATCAGCTGTGGTGAGCCGGCCGGCGTGGGGCCGGAAATCGCGGTGCGCGCCGCATTGCAATCGACCTCGGCAGCCTGCTTGTTGATAGGTGATGCCACACAGTTGCAATCACTGGCCAGCGTTATGTCGCCCCAGTATCCCGTGCAACGTGTGACCTCCGCAGCCAGCTGGAAAGATCATCCGGGCCAGCTAGCTATCCTTGACTGTCCACTTGCGGTAACACCCGTACCCGGACAGCTTGATGCCCGCAATGGCAAACCCGTCCTCGATATGCTGGATGCGGCACTGGCGGCCGCCATGGCGGGCGATGTTGATGCCATCGTCACAGCACCCGTACAAAAAAGTACGATCAATGATGCGGGTATCGCCGTCACCGGCCACACCGAATATCTTGCTGAAAAAACGCACACCCCCCCC
>CANKWG010000008.1 GCA_947487325.1 Oxalobacteraceae bacterium
CATCATCGTGAATCTCGCAGAGTTTGATTTGACCTTCCGGGTTGATGACGAAACTACCGCGCAGTGCGAGGCCCGTGCTTTCGGTCATCACACCAAAGCTGCGACTGATGGCGCTAGTCGGGTCGCCGAGCAATGGGTATCGAATCTTGCTGATGGTGTCGGATGAGTCATGCCAGGCTTTGTGGGCGAAATGCGTGTAGGTCGAGACAGCATAGATTTCCACCCCCAATGCCTTGAACGTGTCATAGTGATCTGCGAGGTCACCCAGTTCGGTTGGACAAACGAAGGTGAAGTCGGCCGGGTAGAAAAACACGACGGACCACTGGCCTTTCAGATTGGCATCACTAACAGGAACAAATTTGCCATCGTGATAAGCGGTGGTGTTGAAAGGCTCAATCCGGGTGTTTAATGAGGGACATGGTTTTCTCCTTGGGTCTCTAAACGGTACGGAGCAGAAAGTAGGCTAAAACTATTGAGTATTGCGCTTGATAGTTTTTATAAATTAAATAGGCGTTGCCTATCGCTTGGTAAAAATTGGTAGTTATTATTAAAATCTTTCAGTGTGTACAAGCCATTACCCACAGAAAGTGTCGAATCATGGAGATCAGTTCGGTTAATCAACAAACTATCTATTTGTTGAGTCTTGTTTTTCCGAAGTCTCTCTCCACCCTATCTGGATTTGACGGCACGACATCATTCCTTACAATGCGAACTGTAATAACGTTTGGAGCAGGCGCTTTCTGCTCGTAAAGCTTTCAGGAGGACACATGAAGAAGTTTTGGATGGCACTGATGGTGGCGATTATGGGAGTCGCAGTTGTCGTCTCCAGCGCCGAAGCGAAGCGTCTCGGTGGTGGCGGTTCGTTTGGCAAGTCGTCACCGAGCTACAGTCGTCAGGCGCCAGCACAAGGTCCGGGTCAGTCCGCTACCGCACAGCGTCCGGCAGCACCCGCAGCAGCACCTGCAAGTCCATGGCGGGGTATTTTGGGCGGTGCCTTGTTGGGCCTTGGCCTAGGTGCTCTTTTGTCGCACTTCGGTCTTGGTGGTGAATTCGCTAGCATGATCGGCACGGCGTTAATGATCGGCTTGCTCGCCTTTGGCGCAATTTTCCTGTTCCGAATGCTCTCGAAGAAAACTGCGAATCAGACACCCCGGCCTGCATTTGCCGGGCCTATGGAAAAGAGCGGCATTCCCGAAGTTGGTTCCAACCTTGGCTCTGCACCCCAGCCGGTGGATTGGCAGTCGGGTGCAGCGCCGGCTATTCCTGCTGACTTTGATACGGCCGGTTTCCTGCGCCACGCAAAAACGAACTTTTTGCGTATGCAGGCTGCCTGGGACAAAGGCGATGCGCAGGATATTCGCGAGTTCACTACGCCAGAAATGTTTGCCGAGCTGAAAATGCAACTTACGGAGCGCGGCTCGTCTGCGAACCACACCGATGTGGTCACGCTTGAGGCGGAGCTCATGGGCATAGAAACCGTGGGCGATGAACATCTGGCGAGCGTTCGTTTCAATGGCATGGTGAAAGAAGACGAACATGCTACTGCCGAGGCATTCAACGAGATTTGGGTTCTTTCCAAGCCGATGAGTGGAAACGGCGGATGGCTGTTGGCTGGAATACAGCAAGTCTGATTGACACCGCAGGCCGCTCTATCATCGGCCTGCAATAGAGGTTTGTCATAATCGTTCTCGGCACAAGCCGTTCGCGGGTCACTGCGAACGGCTTTTTCTTGGCCTATCCCTGAAGTTGGCTTACTTCGCAAAGAGCAAGCATATGAGCACTCAGACCCGCGCATCATTGCCTGAATTGGTTTCTTACGGACTCGCGGCTGCTGGTTTGCTGGTTGTACTGCAGACCGGTTTGCTGGCCGCGCTGTATGCAGGATTGCTGGTCTTCGCGTTAGTGCATTTGCTCGCCCCAAGGCTAAGCGCCACATTGGACACGCAACGC
Source organism: Oxalobacteraceae bacterium (assembly GCA_947487325.1). Lineage (GTDB taxonomy): Bacteria > Pseudomonadota > Gammaproteobacteria > Burkholderiales > Burkholderiaceae_D > Pernthalerella. The sequence continues at coordinate 1,951 of CANKWG010000008.1, forward strand.
GCTCGCCTAATCGCAGTGGCGGTGCTTGGGACCGTGATTGTCTTGCTGTTGACGGCTGTCGTTTGGGGCGCAGCGAGCTTCTTCCTGTCAGATGCAGGTAGCCTGCCGGTGCTGTTGAAGAAAATGGCTGATCTGATCGATCAGTCGCGCTCTCAGATCCCGCCTTGGCTGGCTGCTTACCTGCCGCAGAGCGCGGAGGCGATGCAGCAATCTTTTGCCTATTGGATCCGCGACCATGCGTCACAAGCCACCGATCTTGGAAAGCAGATGGGCCGATTGCTTGTCCACCTGCTACTCGGCATGGTGATCGGCGCGATGGCGGCTTTGTATGACACGACGTACATTCATCACTACAAACCTTTGTCAGCCGCATTACATCAGCGCATCGTGCGTTTGCATCAAGTGTTTAAGCAAATCGTTTTCGCCCAGATCAGAATCGCGGGTATCAATGCGATTTTCACAGGCATTTTTCTGGCGCTTGCACTACCGATGGCGGGCATTCACTTGCCCTTTGTAAAAACCATGATACTGATCACCTTCATCGCAGGGCTATTGCCGGTGGTTGGCAATCTGATTTCAAACACAGTCATTGTCGTTATCAGCCTATCGCATTCCCTCTCAACAGCTGCTTTTGCGCTTTTGTTTCTAGTAACCATACACAAGCTCGAATATTTCCTGAACGCCAAAATTATTGGTACTCAGATTAATGCGAAGGCTTGGGAACTGCTGACGGCGATGCTGATCATGGAGTCGGTTTTTGGCATACCGGGGGTTATCGCAGCCCCGGTGTTTTACGCCTATTTGAAAGCAGAATTAGTGGCAGCGGGCCAAGTCTAAAGCTATCGATCTCGTGGGTAGGCTTATTTTTTATCAGTAACCTCTGACGTTGCAATCGATGCGATGATGTCCACTGGACGGGACGAACGTCTCCGCAGTCGTATGTTCAGCATTTCAACCATGACTGAGAACAGCATCGCGCTATAGATGTATCCCTTGGGTATGTGGGTGCCGAAACCTTCGGCAATCAGCACCACACCAATGGCAACCAGGAAGGCCAGCGCAAGCATTTTGACGGTCGGATGTTTGGAAACAAATCGACCTATGGGGCCGGCGAACACCATCATTAGTAAAACAGAGGTAACGACCGCAGCCACCATCACGGCAACCTGCTCAACCATCCCGACTGCCGTGATGATGGAATCGAGCGAGAACACCATATCGATCAGCATGATCTGCGCGATGATGGAGGCAAATGAGGCGTGTACGATATTTTTTTGTTCCCGGTGTGCGCCCTCCAAGGATTCATGAATTTCACCCACACTTTTCCAGATCAAGAACAGGCCGCCTAGCAACAGCACAATGTCACGGCCAGAAAACGGCTGGTCGAAGACCGTAAATAGCGTCTCTTTCAATCCAACGATCCAAGACAGAATCATCAGTAAGCCAATGCGCATGAACATGGCCCCAAACAGTCCGACTTTTCGAGCAATTTCGCGTTGATGCGGTGGTAGCTTGTCTACCAGAATCGAAATAAAAATGACGTTGTCGATGCCAAGAACCAGTTCAAGCGCGGTGAGCGTTAAAAATGCCAGCCAGATTTGTGGGTCGGACAGCAGTTCAATCATTGGGCGGCTTTCAGAAAAAGGTATCGTTAAAATTAATTGAGGAAGTTTACCAGCGTACTTTTTAGGACGGGCTTCTGCGCGCGTCTAAAAAACCAGAGATAATCGGAAGTTGAGTTCGAAAAACTGGAAAGGTCTTCGCGGTGAGCCTCAATTTTCGTCATCTGCATTACTTCTGGGTCGTCGCCAAAGAGGGCAGTATTACGCGTGCCGCCGAGCGCCTTGGCCTGGCCGTCCAAACAGTCAGTGCCCAGCTCTCGCAGCTGGAGAAGTCTATCGGTAAGTCCTTGTTCAAACCCCAGGGACGACGACTCGTTCTCACGGAGGCCGGAGATCTGGCCTTGCGGTACGCTGACCAGATCTTTCTTTTGGGCGAGCAACTACAAGATGCCTTGAGCGCCACCGACGTCGAGCCTGTCATGCGACTAATGGTGGGCATTTCTGATTCCTTGCCCAAGCTTATTGCATCCCGGCTGCTGGAGGCCGCGCTCGCCCTGCCTCAGCGCGTCCGGCTGGTTTGCTATGAGGAGCAGTTCGAGGCTCTTCTTGGGAAGCTGTCAGTGCACAAACTTGATGTGATGCTAACGGATAGGCCGGTGCCGCCAGGTTCATCCTTGCGCGTATTCAGCCACTTGCTGGTGGAAACGCAAACGAGTTTGTTCGGCATACCGGCGCTGGCAGAAAAGTACACCGCTGGATTTCCAGGCAGTCTGATGGGTGCGCCTTTGCTTTTACCGACGCGCAATAACGCGATACGTGCCCGCATTGATCAGTGGTTCGAAAGTCATGATCTGCGTCCTGATGTGATTGGTGAGTTCGATGACAACGCACTCCTGCATACGTTTGGGCGGGTGGGTCGTGGCATGTTCCCGGCACCGTCAGTGCTCGCTGCTGATGTTTTCGAACAATTCGGTGTGGTGCCTGTGGGCCCTATGTCCGAGGTTACTGAGCAAATTTACGCGATCTCTAACGAGAGAAAAATCAAGCATCCTGCGATCGAAGCAATTCTCAAAGCAATGCACACCGATAAGTTTTGAGTCGCCGATCAGCGCATAAAAAAGCCGGCATACGCCGGCGATATTTTTTGGCATGAATATGCCGAATTACTTCTTTTTTAATTCGATTTCAAATTGCGCGAACCAGGCTGAAATGTTGTCAATATCCGCATCTGAAAGAGGTTTGGCAATCACATTCATTACCTCATTGTGCCGTTTGCCATCGCGGAATTGTTTCAACTGGCTTGCAAGATAAATTTCTGGCTGACCTGCTAGGGAAGGGGTGCCGGGCATTGTCGAGATGCCATTTTCGCCATGGCACATAAGGCAGCTTTGAGCGGCTTTTTCGCCGGCTTTCATGTCGGCGGCAGCAGGTAAGGAAACACTGGCCAAGGCCAGCAACGTAGTCAATAGTGCGGCTAATTTCATGATGTAAATCTGAGTAAATGGGTGATGAGGATGGTGCGATAGGCTAAAACAAAATCGCCTGCCACGTTGAACCGGGGCAGGCGATTTGCATTACGACGACAGGACTTGTGGCCCTGTCGTGTTCAGTGCTCTCTTAGTTTGCCGAGTAGGAGATGCGATAGATCGCACCAGCGTAGTCGTCAGACACGAGGATAGAACCGTCAGGCAGATTGGCAACGTCAACTGGGCGGCCGATAGCGCGCTTAGTCGACTTGTCCAGGAAGCCTTCAGCGAAGATTTCCGCTTTGCCAGCAGTACCGTCAGCGTTCAGAGGAACGAAGTTGACGAGGTAGCCGCTAGGCTCGGTACGGTTCCAGGAACCGTGCGAAGCAACGAAAATACCGCCCTGATACTTCTTGGGGAAAGTGCTGCCGGTGTAGAAGGACATGCCCAGCTGAGCCTGGTGTGCAGGGAACTCCACTTGCGGGAAGATCGCGCCAGCTGGCTCTTTCATGTCTTTCAGTTCAGGCGCTGCAGGCGAGCCAGCAACTTTGAACTTGCCGTTCCAGTAAGGGAAGCCGAAGTGCTGGCCTGCCTTGGTGATACGGTTCAGTTCGCCTGGAGGAACGTCGTCACCCAGACCGTCAACCTGGTTGTCAGTCGTCCAGATAGTCTTGTCTTTCGGGTTGATGTCGATACCAGCTGGGTTACGCATGCCCATCGCGTAAACTTCTTTGCCGGAACCATCGAATGGGTTCAGACGGATAACGCCACCAATACCGACCTTGTTGTACAGGTCGATCTTGTCTTTTGGCTGAACGTTGTATGGCTGACCCAGGGTCACATACAGTTTGCCGTCATCAGCAACGCGGCATACACGGCCGGTGTGGTTGTATGACTGCTCTTCAACAGGAATCAGGCCGCCTTCTTGAACAGCGGTGATCACTGCAACGTCCGGACCTTCGTAGAAGTATTCGGCAGCTGGGAAGTTCAGAACGCGGTTCGATTCAGTAACGATCAGGAAGCCGTCTTTTGTCCAGCAAACGCCGTTAGGGTTCTTGAACTTGATCGAAGGAGCGAATGGCTTGACTTCGTCAGCGGTCATGTCGCCGTTACGGTCGGTAACAGCCCAAACGGTTGTCTTGCGTGTGCCGACGAACAGCATGTTGGTCGAAGGAGCAACCGCCATGTAACGCGCGTCAGGAACGACGGCGTACAGTTCGATCTTGAAGCCTTCTGGCAGCTTGATCTTTTTCAGGTTGGCCTTGAGCTGGTCAACATTCTTGCCGGTCTGTGGAACGACAGGAATATCGATTGCTGTGTCGGTGTTTTTCATTGCCGAGATCTTTTCCAGATTCTCGTCTTTTGCAAAGCTGGATGCGGAGAACGCAACGAGCATCGCCGATGCCAGAACGCTCTTCACAAATACGTTGGATGTAGCCAAGTTTAATCTCCGATTGGTTTTCTGTTGACTTAGTAATGAACCACATGACCCAAGCAAAACTTTCATTTATGTTTTAACAACAAAAGTTTGAAAGTTCCGCATTGATACTCTTTGGGGCTCTGGAATATAAAGTTTGCGCTTATCAAGCCACAAGTGAATTTTTTTCACCAATGAACCTAGTGAGTCAAACTTGTGCCTCAAGTCTCAACAATGTCTCAAAGCCCCAGTAATTCTGACTAAAAAAAACCTGCGCGCGGAATTTGCGTGCAAGTTTTTTGATTAAATATAAAAATCGATCAACGAATGACGACGCCCCAAGGCATTTCACCCACGTTGATCTCGCCCGAAGGGATCAACTGTTCTGTATCGATCACGGTCACGGAGTTCGAGCGGCCATTCGCGACATACAACTTTTTTCCATCGGGCGTAATTGCCATATTCCAAGGACGCTTGCCAACTGGGATGGTGGCGAGCACAGTATTGTCCGACGTATCGATGGCCGAAACAGTGCCATCTTTGCCATTGGAGATGTAAACGCGCTTGCCATCGGGTGCCATGGTGACGCCGTTAGAGAAATTGCCCGCTTTGATTTGTTTGATGACCTTGCGGCTGGCAACATCGATTGCATAGACCATGCTGGCAATCTCCGAAGCGACATAAGCTACTTTGCCATCGGGACGAAACGCAATGCCACGTGGGCGATCACCCACCTTCACCGAGCCGATTTGTTTGCGTTTGCGCACATCAATTACATCAACGCTATCGGCTTCTTCGGCTGAGACAAACATCAGTTTGCCGTCGGGGCTGAACACCGCATGCTCGGGATTTTTCCCTTTGGTTTTTACGGCAAACATTTTGCGACCCGTAGCTGTCGAAATGAAATTCACCGAGTTACTGATCTCTGAGGCGGCCGCAACCCACTTGCCGTCAGGAGAAATTGACACCCCTTCCGGTGATTCGCCCAGATCAATGCTGCCCAAAATCGATCGGTCTTCCAGATTGATTTTAAGCAGCGCATTGTGAGGTTGATCGCTGACATACAGGGTTTTGCCATCCATAGACACTGCCAGGCCGCGTGGCTTGTCGCCCGCTTTGATTTCAGCCACCACCGTATCGTTCTCTGTATCGATCACGGACAAGGTGCCCGATTTCTCGTTCGGGACGTAGGCAAAAGGCGCTGCCAACACCGTGGCGGATGCGCAAAGTGCTGCAAGTGTCAGAGTCAAAGCGGAAAATGAAGACAGATTTTTTTTGAATTGCATGGGGATGTGCCTCTATTTAGTAGATTCAGATAATTGCCAGATTAAGGGAGGTCCGCCGTCAATTCGCCTTTAGGGGCGACCCAACCCGGCTGTGCGACGTTGGAACTCGGGAACTCGAGAGCGGGATACCATTTCGATAAATTACAAAAATTTCCAGGCTGTTACACGGCGTTTCCCAAGACGTAAATCAGAATCCAAAGGATAACTCATGACGCTCATTGAAGCCGTTTCAGACCGGTGCCAAAAAGAATTTCCAAATTCGGGTACGATGGCGCGTCCATCGAAGCGCGGCATTGCCATGAGATCCTATCTTTTTGGCCGCGCAGCGAATCCCGTTATTTTTTGAAAGAATTGCATGTCCGAACATTTTACCGAACATGACTGGCGCCGCTTCCTCGCCAGCATAGGGGAAGATCCGGATCGGCCGGGCCTGCTGGAAACCCCGGCGCGTGTGGCTAAAGCCTGGATGGCGTGGACAGCCGGATATCATCAAGAACCAGCCGATGTGCTTAAAACCTTCGAAGATGGTGCTGAGGAATACAACGAGCTTATCGTCGTTCGCAATATTCCTGTCTACAGCCATTGCGAGCATCACCTCGCCCCGTTTTTTGGCAAGGCGACCGTCGGCTATATGCCGAACGGAAAAATTGTTGGCCTATCAAAGCTGACACGTCTGGTCGAATGCTTTTCTCGCCGCCTGCAGGTGCAGGAGCGTATGACCATACAAATCGCAAACGCGCTTATGGAAACCCTGGAACCCAAGGCCGTGGGTGTCGTCGTACGCTGCCGGCATCTATGCATGGAAAGTCGCGGCATACGCACGGCGGGTGAAGAGACCGTGACCTCGGCAATGTTGGGCGAATTGCAACCTAATCTCGCCATGCGCACAGAGTTTTTGGATTTGGCGCGCGAAGATTCGGGGCGCTGGTAGATTTTCAGCGCTTGCTGAACGCAGGCACGTTCAAGCTTTCTTCTTTGTGGTCTTCTTTGCGGACTTTTTCGCAGATGTTTTTTCCTTTGGGGCCAACATGGTTCCGCGGCATTCGGCTGCGCCACAGCGGCATGCATAAGCCGCTTTGAGTGCCTTGCTCATTTTTTCTTCAATCACCAGCCCGTAATCGTAAAAAAGTTCTTCGCCGCGAGAGATATCACGCAGTGCGTGAATGTAGACCCGCCCTTTTTTTTCCTGCGCTTCGCAATTCGGCTCGCATGCGTGGTTGATCCAGCGCGCATCATTGCCTTGATCGCCGCCATCAATCAATTTTCCACTCTCCAGGCTGAAAAAAAACGTGTGATGGGGATTGTCCGGATCGAGTCCGAAGCGCTTCTCGGCCTGCGCTTCGGTAATGCGTTTTCCCATGTACTCAATGATGCGAGCACCAAGGGGAATTTTCCGTGTCGCGAATACGCCATTGCCATGAATGGCCGAGTGCCTCACACGAATGTGCGTATCTGCAAGTAGGGGTTCCGATGGTGAAGATGGGCTGCGTGATTTCATGGGGCGAGGTACATGCGTGGGTGATGGTCACAGTTCATTTTGTGTCGTCGATAGCGTGTACAAAGATTGCTGTTGACATAAGAGCGCGATGATAGCTTGCGATGGCCGGGTGACACAAGGAATGCGTTCACATTGGCAAGTGCCATGATCGTGTAGTGGACATTTTTTCCTCATAAGCGGTAGTTTTTTCTACTCGCGCTATTCCGGGATGCGCATGTGCGTTGGCGTCCGTCCATGGCATAGGACTTGCGGTGCAAGCTTCTTCCATCAATAGCAAGGAGAAATCTATGCCCATGCAAAACATCAAGTCCGGTGTCGCCGGAATTTTCTTCGGATTGGTCAGTACCGCCCTTCTGACGAATTCACTGACCGTTCATCCTCAGGATAAAGGGAACAAACCTTCCGCGTCGCAAAGCAAGGAAACTTCATCCGGTGTTTCGCAGGCCAAATTGAATCAATCCGATGAGCGCATGCTGAGGCAACTCGCCCAGGCCTATCTCGCCGAAATCGCTCTGGGCAAGCTTGCGCTGGATAAAGCCCAAAGCAATGAAGTCAAAAGCTTTGCCAAAAAAATGCTTGATGACCATATGAAAGCGCAGGATGAGCTGAAACAGCTGGCTCAGTCCAAGGGGATGAGTTTGCCTGTCGAGGTAGATCGTCAGCAGCAATCAGTCGAGAAAAAATTGGCAGCGCTCTCGGGGGAAAAATTCGACCGCCAGTACATGAACCATGAGAGCACGCGCGCTTTGAAGGATACGCACCGACTGCTTGAACGCATCAACAGCAAAGCAGAGGATGCTGACCTGAAAGGCTATGCCAGCAAAATCATCGCTACGGTGGAAACCCATCAGCAAATGGCTAACGATACCCGCAAAAATCTCAAACCAACCAGCGAAGGTAAAAGTGGTGCGGGTCAATCGGAGTCATCAGGATCACCGGCATCTTCAGGGGCGTCCGGTGAATCTGGCGCGGGCGGTGGAACCGGTAAGCCGGAAGGGGCGTATGACTCAGGTACCCCAGACGGCGCCCCAGGTGGTGCTCGCAGCCCTCGCCAGTAAGCACTGCGCAGGTCAGGACAGGAAGCTTTGGGTAAAATGGTGGCCTTCTGGCCGCACGGTGATGAGCTTGCATCGCCGGTTCTGCCCACTATCCACCGGGCCTGCGTTTATGTTGCGACTCACCGACGTACATCTCCCGCTTGATCATCCCGAGCAGGCATTGAAAGAAGCCGTGCTCGACAGACTGGGCATTGCTGCCGATCATCTGCGCGGGCTGAATATCTTTCGTCGTGCCTTTGATGCGCGAAAAAAATCGGCCATCCAACTCGTGTACACCGTCGACGTTGAAGTCGACGATGAGCCTGCGCTTCTGTTGCGCCGCGTGCCTAAGCTCGGACCTACACCTGACTTAAGCTACCAATTCGTTGCGCAGGCACCCGCTCGAGCGGGCTTGCGTCCGGTGGTGATTGGCTTCGGACCTTGCGGATTGTTTGCTGCGCTCATTCTTGCGCAATCAGGATTCAGACCGATCATCATTGAGCGTGGCAAGCCGGTGCGGGAGAGGACCAAAGATACGTTTGGTCTTTGGCGCAAGCGCGAACTGCATCCTGAATCCAACGTCCAATTCGGCGAAGGGGGTGCCGGCACTTTCTCCGACGGTAAGTTATGGACGCAGGTCAGTGATCCGCGGCACTACGGTCGCAAGGTACTGGAGGAGTTCGTCAAGGCAGATGCACCTTCAGAAATTCTTTACGTCAGCAAGCCCCACATCGGTACTTTCCGTTTGGTCAAAATGATTGAACAAATGCGTGCAAGTATTATTGCGTTGGGTGGCGAGTTCCGTTTCGAGCAGAAGGTCGATGGCCTGGAGATTGTTGACGGCAAAGTGCGCGGGCTGCGTTTATCGACCGGCGAACAAATTGAGGCAGATCATGTCGTGCTCGCGATTGGTCATAGCGCGCGTGACACGTTCCAGATGGTGCATGAGGCGGGCGTTTATGTAGAGGCCAAGCCTTTCTCCATCGGCTTTCGAATCGAACACCCGCAGTCATTGATTGATCGGGCGCGTTTTGGCGTAAACGCCGGTAATCCCATTCTTGGTGCTGCAGACTACAAGCTGGTTCATCATGCAAGTAATGGACGTTCGGTCTACAGCTTTTGTATGTGCCCCGGGGGTACCGTGATTGCTGCAGCATCTGAACCGGGTCGGGTGGTCACCAACGGGATGAGTCAGTATTCTCGTAATGAGCGCAATGCGAATGCCGGCATCGTCGTGGGAATCACTCCTGCGGATTATCCGGGCGGACCGCTGGCGGGGATTGATTTTCAGAGAGCAATCGAGTCGCGTGCTTTCGAGATAGGGGGCGCAGATTACGATGCGCCTGGCCAGCTGGTGGGTGATTTTATTGCCGCGCGTCCGTCAACGACGTGGGGTTCCGTAACGCCTTCCTACCAACCCGGTGTCAAACTGGGCAGCCTTGATCCGGTATTGCCAGCGTATGCAATTGAAGCCATTCGTGAAGCCTTGCCCGCATTTGATAAACAGATTCGGGGCTTCGCCATGCCTGATGCCGTACTCACTGGTGTCGAGACACGTACTTCATCGCCAGTGCGTATACGTCGGGATGATAATTTTCAGAGCATCAATACCGTCGGTCTCTATCCGGCGGGTGAAGGCGCGGGCTATGCCGGCGGGATCATGTCAGCCGCGATCGATGGCATTCGTGTGGCCGAAGCAGTAGCCCTGTCGATTTGCGCGCGCCACAAGTAACATGGGCCGCTTAAAGCGGCCCATGCTGATCTTTCGATGACTACTTAGATTATTTACTGCTTCTTCGAGCGAGCAGGCTTTTCAGTGGCTGGTACGAAATGCTTGCTTGCTTCGTTCATGCTCTCTTCCAGCGTCTCGGCTGCATGCTTGCCAACTTTAACGATCTGCTCGTAAGTGGCATTTGCATTCGCAACGCTGGCTTTGAGAATGGAGACGGCGTTTTCGGTGCCGGCTGGTGCTGCTTTCGACAAATCGTCGATCAGTTTGTTCACCTGACGTGAAGTTTCGCTAATGCGCGCTTCGGTGACTTTGGTGAATTCAGCTTGTGCCCGCGTTGCGATGCCGGCGACATGGCGGCCGTAGGCAAGTACTTTTTCGGCGTTAGGTTGCGCTTGTGACGATGTCAGGGCGAGTACTTCCTGAGGGTCTTTTGCCGAAAGAATTTGTTGCGCGGCAGCAGAGCTGTGCTCCAGCGAAGCCTTTGCGGTGGCGATATTCAGTTCAACCAGCTCAGCCATGCTGTGCAGAGTCTTATTCGCGAAATCGTTCATCGCAGCAATTTGTGCATCGATGGAAGCCTTGGTGGCATTAGAAAACTGGTCAGCGGTAGAAAACATGGCGTTTCTCCTTGTTGTTTGGGTGAATTTTGGTCGGCGATCACGCTTTGTGCGCCGCAACAAGCCCGATTTTACGAGCTTTCAATCCGCTGTCAAGCATTTTTTGTGCGGCACAGCAAAAATGATTCCGGCCGACCATAAAGTTGCCATTTAAAAACGATTTATCGTAAAAAAAAGCCAGTGCTTAACAGGCTGTCCCGAGAATTGACTGGCAGACTCCTATAATCCGTGACCCGTCTACGAGTGCGCCCCAGAATGAATACCGCTCACTATGCTCATTGGCCTGCAGGATTGCCTCATGAGCTCAACCCGCCAGAAACCAGCGTCTATGTGAACCTCGACATTTCTGCTCGTCGATATCCGGATAAAGCAGCGCTGATTTTTTATGGTCGTGAGATCAGCTATCGTCAGCTGCAAGAAGAAGTCGATGCGCTGGCGGGCTATCTGCAGCAAGTGTGCGGAATTGCCAGAGGCGACCGGGTGCTTCTGCATATGCAGAATTGCCCACAGTTCGTCATCGGGTTTTATGCCATCTTGCGCGCTGATGCGGTCGTGGTACCCGTAAATCCCATGCTGCTCACGGAAGAGTTGCGTCATACCCTTGAAGACAGTGGCGCGCGGGTCGCGCTGTCTGCGCAGGAGCTGCTTCCTCAGCTGCAGCCGCTGCGAGCCGAGGGCATGCTCGAACACGCAATCATTGCTCGTTATGCGGATTACATCGGCGCCAGTGATGATCCTATGCCTGACTGGGTACGAAATGCTGATCTGGCTGCGACCGATCCGATATTGACGCCATGGGATCAGGCTATCGCAGCAGCGAAGCACCCGTTATCGCATCAGGCGGGGCCCGATGATCTGGCGTGCATGCCCTACACCTCCGGCACGACCGGCCGGCCTAAGGGTTGTATGCACACACACAGCAATATGATGTTCCCAGTGGTTAGTGCTGCGCTATGGTCAGGCGGGTCGCCGGATCACAAGGTACTCGCATGCCTGCCCATGTTTCATGTGACTGGCATGCAAATGAGCATGAACGCCGCGATCTATATGAGTGCCACCCTGATCATCATGCCGCGCTGGGATCGTGATCTTGCCGGCCGCTGGATTACGCGATATCGGATCACCAGTTGGACGAGTATTCCGACGATGATGATCGACTTCCTCTCCAACCCGAAGCTTGGGGACTATGACATCAGCAGCTTGAAACGCGTGTCGGGTGGTGGCGCGGCGATGCCCGCAGCCATTGCACAAAAATTGCTCGATCTCACCGGCCTTCGCTATATGGAAGGCTATGGTTTGTCCGAAACGATCGCCACCACGCACTCCAACCCTATACAGAATCTCAAGCAGCAATGTCTGGGCATACCGATATTTTCTGTTGATTCCCGCGTGATTGATCCGCATACCCACGCCACGCTACCGCCCAATGAAGTGGGTGAAATCATTATGCATGGCCCGCAGATTTTTCGGGGCTACTGGGGTGACGAAGTAAAAACGCGCGAGGCCTTCGTTGAGATTGATGGCAAATCTTTTTTCCGATCGGGCGATCTGGGCTATGTTGATGACGAAGGTTTTTTCTTTTTTACGGATCGCCTCAAACGCATGATCAATGCGAGTGGTTACAAAGTCTGGCCCGCTGAGGTTGAGGCCATGATGTACCGCCATCCGTCTATCCGCGAATGCTGCATCATCGCGGCCAAAGACGACTATCGCGGTGAGACGGTCAAGGCCGTCGTCGTCCTGAAAGACGGCGCGAATCTGACAGCAGAAGACCTCATCCAGTGGTCGCGTGAACAGATGGCGGCTTACAAGGTGCCGCGCTTGGTGGCATTCGTCGATGCCTTGCCGAAGTCCGCAACAGGCAAAGTGATGTGGCGCCAATTACAGGAAGCTGAGCAGCGTACATGAGTATTGTTTTGAGCACGCTGAATGCGCGTTATTCCCATACCTCGCTAGGACTACGCTATCTGCTCGCCAATATGGGCGAATTGCAGTCGCAAACCCAGATACAGGAATTTGTGATCGGCGTACGCGCCGCTGATGTCGTGGAAAAGCTGCTCGCACTCCAGCCACGTCTGATCGGTTTTGGTGTCTATATCTGGAATGTCGAAGAGCTCACGCACATCGTGGCACTGTTGAAGCGCGTCGCTCCGGAGATCACCATCGTGCTGGGCGGTCCAGAAGTCTCGCATGAGACAACGGATCAGCGCATCATCGCATTGGCAGATTACGTGGTGACTGGTTGGGGGGATACGACCTTCCCCCGCTTGTGTTCGCAAATTCTGAATGGTCCAAAGCCCCTGATGAAAATTCATGCGGGAGAACAGCCTGCCATGGATCAAATCGCTTTTCCCTACGCGTATTACAGCGCCGAAGACATCGCACAGCGTACCGTGTACGTTGAAGCTTCCCGCGGATGCCCGTTCAAGTGCGAGTTTTGTTTGTCTGCGCTCGACAAGACGGCGTGGCCATTTCCCTTGGATGATTTGTTGCGCGAGCTCGATGCACTGCATGCGCGAGGCGCCAGAGTTTTTAAATTTGTTGATCGTACTTTTAACCTGAATATCAACAACAGCCTGCGTGTTTTGCAGTTCTTCCTCGACAAACTTCATGAGCATCCGGACGATCCTGTTTTTGCGCATTTTGAGTTAGTGCCGGATCACTTGCCGGATGCACTGAAAGACAGCATACGAAAATTCCCACCGGGTGCTTTGCAATTCGAAATCGGCATACAGAGTTTCAATCCAGAGGTGCAGGCTCGTATCAGTCGCAAGCAAAACAATGAAAAGGCGATGGCTAATTTACGCTGGCTGCGCAAGGACACGCACGCCCATTTGCATGTTGATCTGATTGCAGGTTTGCCGGGTGAGGATATCGACAGCTTTGCACGAGGATTCGATCAACTGGTCGCTTTGCGGCCGCATGAAATTCAGTTCGGCATACTCAAACGCCTGCGTGGCACGCCCATCATCCGGCATTCGCAAGCTTATAGGATGGTGTTCGACCCGGCGCCGCCGTATCAGATTCTTGCAACCGATTGTATTGATTTCAATACGATGCAACGACTGGTGCGATTCGCGCGTTACTGGGATCTGGTGGCGAACTCGGGTCGTTTTTCTGAGCGCTTGCCTGACATTTTAGGCGACGCGCCTTTCGCCCGATTTCTGGCGCTGTCAGACTGGTTGTTTGCGAACACAGATGCAACACACCGCATCTCGCCTGAGCGACTCGCCCGTTTGCTGGATGAGTGGCTGCGAACACAGTTCGCTAGCGGTGCTGAAGATCAGGAAGATCGGACGCAAGAGACAATTAATGAAGCTAACGCGCTGTTTGCCACTGAAAAAAACAAAATGTCAGCGACTCGCCGACAACAACGACATCAGGCGGCGTTGCCTTCGGCGGTGGCGCGCCAGGCTTCGATCAGCGATCGCGCCTCATCGCTCAGCGAGGACAAAGGCCAGGTACGGGCGCGCTCGAAAATCATCAGCGCATAAGCATCTGCAAGCGCATTAACTTCGGGCGACAGCGCACGCTCCTCCCCAGAGGAGGGGCGTGCCCTGCGCCAGTAATTGATGGCGGATTCAAGTTCTGTCAGTGTTAAGTCCATCGCGCTATTGTACCGTTCATCGTTCAGCGTATGTCCGGGTAACCTACAACCTTGGCCACCAGATCAATCAAGTCCCAATTCCTTGCTTAGCAAATCCGCACCAGCCGCCAGTGCGCGGAGCTTGGCGGTTGCCACTTCCCGTGGCATGGTGACCAGACCGCAATTCGTACAACCCTGTATGTGTTCCACATCGGCGTACTGCATCGCCTTGCGCAGCACATTCGCGACTGCTTCGGGCGTCTCAACTTGATGGGTGCCGACGTCAATAGCACCGACCAACACATCTTTACCTCTGAGCATCTCGATAAATTCCATGGGCACGCGCGAATTCTGGCATTCCAGGCTCACCTGATCAATGTGGCTCTTTGCCAGTAGCGGGAACACATGTTCATACTGCCGCCACTCTTCACCCAGGCCTTGTTTCCATTTGATATTCGCTTCAATGCCGTAGCCGTAGCAAATATGCACTGCTGATTTGCATGACAAGTCCTGGGCGGCACGTTCCAGTGTTTTAACACCCCAGTCGCGCACTTCATCAAAAAATACATTGAATGCCGGCTCATCAAACTGCACCACATCAACGCCTACAGCCGCGAGTTCTTTTGCTTCTTCATTCAGTATCTCGGCAAACGCCCAGGCTAGCTTTTCACGGCTCTTGTAGTAATTGTCGTAAAGCGTGTCGATCATCGTCATCGGGCCGGGCAGGGTAAATTTGATCGGGCCCTGTGTGAGTGCGCGCAAGCGCTTGGCATCTTCCACGAAGACGGAGCGGGTGCGAGTGACTTTGTCGACAACGACGGGCACGTCGGCGTCATAGCGATTGCGGATGCGCACGGTTTTGCGATTGACGAAATCCACGCCACCCAAATGATCGATGAAGGTCGTCACGAAATGCTGACGAGTCTGCTCCCCATCACCAATCACCGTAATACCCGAGCGCAGTTGATCATCCACGGCCAGTCGCATGGCATCAGTCTTTGCCTGTGTCAGTGCTTCTCCCTGCAACTGCCAGGGTGCCCAGAGTTTTTCTGGCTCTTTAGCATCTGTATTTGCAAGTAGACTGCCGGAAATCGCCGTTTTGATGCGCTTTGACATGAGGTCTCCTGCACTCGCGTCTTGTTATTTGTGGGTCTGCAATCAGCCGGCCATTATGCCGTAGTCAGCCATCAGCAGGATGTCTGGCCCGGTATTACAGGGCTTATCTAGCGTTTGCCGATGAACGCTTCCAGTCGCTGTACACCCAGTGCCAGACGTTCAATGGCGCTCGCAAAACACCAGCGGATAGCGCCCTCGCCCTCGGGCCCGAACGCACTTCCGGGCGCAAGGCCTAATCCGGCTTCGCTTACCAGTCGCTTGCACAAAGCGAGTGAATCTGTTTCGCCTTCGATCCGGAAGAACAGATACATTGCACCTGCAGGGCGCGGAGCGACAATACCCGCTTCACGGAAAACGGGTCTCGACAGTTGCTCATACAGATAGTTGCGCGCTTCGGTGTAGCGGGCGATGGAATGCGCGACGATTTCCTCACCGCGTTCGACGGCGACGACACCGGCTTTTTGTACAAAGCCCGGCGCACATGAGGTGTTGTACTCGATCAGTTTGCCCAAGTCAGCCATCAATGAGGTCGGCACTTGCATCCAGCCTAACCGCCAACCCGTCATCAGCCAGGATTTCGAAAAGCTGTTGGTTGAGACCACGCGTTCATTGGTGTCGGCGATATCAAGAAACGAAGGCGCACAGGTGCGCGTGCCGACAGGAACATCGTAGACCAGCCGTTCATACACGTCGTCTGCCAGCAGCCAAATGCCGTGTTTGCGACAGTGATCGAGAACGATCTGCTGCTGCGCTCTCTGCATGGTCCATCCAGTGGGGTTGTTGGGCGAGTTGATCAGCAGCGCTTTCGTGTCGGGTGTCAGCGCATCCAGCAGTTGATCAAGATCGAGTTCCCAAATCGGGTCGGCGCGTTGAGTTGATAGCTGCAAGGGTACGGAAACTACCTCGGCACCCAAAATCTTTGGTATCTCGATCAGATTGGGCCACAACGGTGTGACAATCACGACCCGGTCGCCAGGACTAAGCAAAAGCTGCGCTACCAGCATCAGCGCAGAAACGCCTGAAGAGGTGACTGCAATGTGATCTGCAGTCACCGGCTGATGCAGTTCTGAAGCATAGCAGGCGAGTGCTTCACGCAGCGCAGGTATGCCGAGATTGTGTGTATAAAACGTGTCGCCTGTATCCAACGCGGCCTTAGCGGCTTCGCGAATGAAGTCAGGCGTGACTTCGTCGGGTTCGCCAAACCAGAACGGCAGTACATCCGAGCGGCCCATGCCCGCATTGGCCACTTCGCGTATGCGCGAGGCGACCAGCGATTGCACTGCGGGACGGGAAAGGGTGTCGTGTCTCTTCATTGCATCACATGCAAAGTAAAAAGCGGTTGGCGAGATCTAGCATGAATGCGGGCCGGAGATAAGCAGAAAAAATCACGACGACCAAAGTAGCGCTCAGCAAGAGCAGCATAGCCCGAGTCCAACGTGATCGCATCATGCCGCCGATGTTTGTGCGCGCACGATCGCGCCTTCCCTGATCGGCAGGTTCACCAATCCGGCAAACACGCCCAGCACAATTGTGATCATCCATACCGTGTTGTAGTTGCCGTCGATCGTGTACAGATAACCGCCCAGCCATACACCGAGAAAGCTACCGATCTGGTGAGATAGAAACACGAATCCCGAGAGCATAGACAGATATCGCATACCGAAAATACTGGCAATGACGCCGTTAGTCAGCGGTACCGTCGACAGCCACAGGAAACCCATCCCCGCAGCGAAAAGATACACGGATATCGGAGACAGCGGTGCGAGTAAAAATACTGTGATGAATACAGCACGGGCAAAATAAATACCCGACAAAAGATAGCGCTTGGGTAGTACATCGCCCAGTTTGCCTGCATAGAAAGAGCCGAAAATATTAAATAGCCCGATGAGCGCGAGCGCCATCACAGCGACTAGGGGATCATCAATACCCTTATCGCGCAGGTACGCTGGCAGATGCATGCCGATGAAAACCACCTGAAAGCCACACACGAAGTAGCCGCACATCAGCAACTGAAACGGCCGATAAGAAAAAGCTTCGCGAGTTGCCGCCATAATGCTTTGCTGCGGTGCTGATATCGGTGCTGGTGCTGCAGGTTCGCGTAACAGCCAGGCCAGCGGGATCATGGTCAGAACAATCAGTGCTGCCAGCATGAATAGCGCCTGCTGCCAATCGGTTGCAGCAATCATCTGCTGCTCCACCGGCACCATCGCAAACTGGCCGAATGAACCTGCGGCACCCAATATCCCGAAGGCCCACGAGCGTTTGGTTGGCGATGCCGCGCGTCCCACGATGCCTGACAATGCGCCGAAAGCGGTACACGATAGCGCGCCACCCATCAGCAATCCGGAGCCGATAACAAAGAGGCCGGGCTGATCGATGAATGCCATCCATAGCAGCCCAGCCATGTACAAAAGCGCGCCAGCGACAACGACGCGTGCCGCGCCGAGTCGGTCAGCAGCGATACCCGCAAGCGGACCGAAGACACCCCACATCAGGTTCTGACCTGCCATCGCCAGTGAAAAGGTTTCGCGCGTCCAGTCGTGCTGAAGCGACATCGGCTGCAGCCAAAAACCAAAGCCATGTCGAACGCCCATCGCCAATGAAACAATGATGCCGCTGGCAATTAGTACGGTCGAGAGTTTTGGCGCTGCGGAGGGTTTGAACATATCGGACAGCGAGGCGGAAGCGGTCTGAGAGTGTAGCGCATGCAGTCAGTAGAAGCGGGATTGGTCGTAAAAGCTCGGGATACCGCTGGAAGCATTGAGTTCACGCAAGGCGAGTCGCCTTGCGTGATGCACATCAGACAGATCGATTGAATTTGCGGCGCGTATTCAGACCGTTTTTTTTGCGCTGGATTTTTTAGCTACGGCTTTTTTCGCAACCACTTTTTTTGCAGCGACTTTCTTAGCAACCGCTTTTTTGGCGACGGCTTTTTTAGCCGCCACTTTTTTGGGCGCAGCTTTTACCGGAGTTTTTGCAGCCATCTTTTTCGCGGCTTTTTTTGCCGGTGTCGAGGAGGTTTCGTTGTCACCGTCATCGGCACCGCTCGCTTTCGCACCGGGCTTGCCTTTCCGCGGCTCGAATTCAAAACTTACCTTGCCATCCTTGCCTTTGGCCAGATAGGCTTTGAAAGGTCGGCGCGTGCGTTGCGACACAAAACCAGGCAGCAGATCGGTGCGTCCTTCATTGAGCAATTTGACCATCTGCTCGGGCAGAATTTCCTGCTGCAAGATGATGCGGCCACTGCGGAAGTCACAAGCTTTTGGCTTGGCCAGCGTTTTTTCGCAGAAGTAAGCGAGACCTACTTCATACACGCCACCGCCACATTTCGGGCAAGCCCCTAGCGCCGTCTGGCCGCTGAGATCGACCGGCTCGGCATTTTCATCATCCGCCCCGCTCTGACCAAAATCGAATTCCAGTTTGTAGTTCTTGATTTCCTCGTCGCGCGATATCTTGAGTATCGCAGCAAACGGACGACCCATCTTCGATCGGAAACCCTGCAGTGGGCCGATAGTGCGCTCCGTCAGCAGCTCTTCGACTTCTGCGACTTCGAACTGACGGCCGCCCGGTATCTTGCTGATCGAAAATTCGCATTTGGTGCAGGCGAAGCGACGATAGTTTTCTTTCACCACGCTGCCGCAGTTCGGGCAGGGTGTCTTAAGCGTTGCGTAGTCACCGGGGATGGTGTCGTTATCATATTCTTTCGCGCGCTTGACGATGATCTGCGTCATTTGCGCAATTTCACGCATGAACTCTTCGCGGCTGATCTTGCCGCGTTCCATTTGCGCGAGCTTGAATTCCCATCCGCCCGTTAACTCGGGTGCAGTTAATTCAGAAACACCCAGACCGCGTAGCAAGATCATGAGCTGAAACGCCTTGGCCGTCGGAATCAGCTCACGAGCTTCGCGCACCAGATATTTTTCATTCAGCAGACCTTCAATGATCGCCGCGCGAGTGGCCGGTGTACCCAGACCTTTGCCTGCCATCGCATCGCGCAGTTCTTCATCATCAACCAGCTTGCCTGCGCCCTCCATGGCGGAGAGCAGCGTCGCTTCCGAATAGCGCGCGGGCGGTTTGGTGACGAGGCTTTGTGGTTCGACTTTGTCGGACTTCACCTTCTCGTCTTTGGCCACAGGGACTAGTGTGCCGGTGGTCTCGCCGTCTTTCGCGTCTTTGTTGGGCTCGATCGCTTCCTTACCGTACACCGTCAGCCAGCCAGGCGTGGTGAGAATTTTTCCTTCAGTTTTGAACTGATGACCAGAGACCTCGGTATAACGTGTCGTGATCAGATATTCGGCCGCCGGGAAAAATACAGCCATGAATCGACGAGCAACGAGATCGTAGAGTTTTTGTTCAGGCTCGGATAAGTTTTTCGGCGCTTGTGTGGTCGGAATGATCGCGAAGTGATCGCTGATTTTCGTGTTGTCGAAAATACGTTTGTTCGGCTTTACCCATTTGCTGTTTAGAATCTGCGCAGCAAAAGGGTAGTAATTGTTGCTCTCACTAAGCGTTTCCAGCGTCTGAGTCACCGTGGGCAAGTAATCCTCCGGCAGATGACGCGAATCCGTACGAGGATAGGTCAGTACCTTGTGCCGTTCGTAGAGTGCCTGCGCCAGACCCAGCGTATTTTTAGCCGAAAAACCAAAGCGTGCATTGGCTTCACGCTGCAGGCTGGTCAGGTCAAACAGTGCTGGCGCCATCGATGTGCTGGGGCGTGACTCTTCGGTGACGATACCTGTCTTGCCCCGGCATGCGGCGACGATGGATTCGGCAGCCGCTTTGCTCCACAAACGTTCTGCGCGCTTTTCAGGATCGGCTTCATCTTTTTTGAATTTGGTGTCTAGCCAGCGCCCTTCATACATGCCAGCGGCACAAACAAACTCAGCCCGAACCTCCCAGTAATCCCTGGACACGAAGCGTTTGATTTTTTCTTCGCGCTCGACAACGATCGAGAGTGTCGGCGTTTGCACACGACCGACAGTCGTCAGATAAAAACCACCTTCCTTAGAATTGAAGGCCGTCATCGCGCGGGTGCCATTAATACCGATTAGCCAGTCGGCTTCGCTGCGGCAACGCGCGGCATCGGCGAGTGGCAGCATTTCGGTATCATCGCGTAGATGCTGGAAAGCATCGCGGATCGCGCCCTGAGTCATTGACTGCAGCCACAAACGTTTGATGGGCTGCTTGGCTTTCGCGTATTGAACAATCAGCCGGAAAATCAGTTCGCCTTCGCGTCCCGCGTCACAGGCATTAATAACTGCACCGACATCTTTGCGCTTAAGCAGTTTGTTCAGCAGCTTCAGGCGGGATTCGGTTTTCTGTATGGGATTGAGCGCGAAATACGGTGGAATCATCGGCAGGTTTGCAAACGACCACTTGCCGCGCTTGACATCATGCTCCTCGGGCGCAGCAATTTCGACTAGATGGCCGACGGCCGATGACAGCACATAGTTGTCAGATTCAAAATACTCATCGTGCTTGGTAAAGCCTCCGAGACTCTTCGCGATGTCATTCGCGACAGAGGGCTTCTCGGCAATGATGAGGGTTTTGGTCATAATTAATCCGGTAAACGGGCATGTGGGCTCGGCAATTTCGACTGTCCGCGCGCATGCGTTAGGGGTTCAGCGCCTGATAATTGCTGAAAAATCGCTGATATTTTGGCAATTATTGGCTAAATGCGGCCAATGATAAGCGGGTTATCCGGGAATTCGCAAGGAGGGTCTTGCGGTGGGTGCAGCGGAAACGCGACCGAGATCAATGATAGACCGGCGGTCCGGCAGCGTCGTCGTCAATAAACAACTCGTCAAGGATCAGCCCGTCAGGCTCCTTGCCCTGGCTCCAAAGCACCATCAAAACGATGACTTTGAGTTTATCGAGCTGTATAGGCGACTCGTTGATTGCGCAGGCACGTTCGATGACGATTTCACGCTGGATCGCGTTAATGACTTCGGCCGATTCGAGAAACTCGATGAAACCGATGGCGGGAGTTCCCAAGGCTTCGTACTCCTGCTCGGCATAGACGCGAAAGCCGAAGGAGAATGCGGTCTGCCGCGCCTGTTGACTGAACATCTCGTTGGTGGTTTCGGCGAGATCGGTCAGCCAGCCCAGTGCGCTGGAAATTTCTTCTTCTTCAAAACCCACCGCCGACAATTTTTTGGCGAGCGCCGCTGAATCCGGGCAAGCATCTGGTCGGTAATAAGTTTCGTAAAGGTAAACGAGCACCTCGAACATGCTCGTAATGTAGCCGCATAAGGCTATCGGCACAAGCGCGGTCCTCAAAAACTTTGTGCGATGTTTATTCCGCAGCCGGCGTTTTTAAATCAACGAAGACTTTTTTCTTTTAATTTCAGCAGCTTAGGGAATATTGTTGGCACCGGGACTTTTGTTTGCAAATAATTCAGAGATCCTCAGAAATAACACGTCAAATTGGGTGCGCTGAATAAATAAGTACTCTACGGCGAGTCGGCGGGCTTATTTAATTGCGCAGTGATGAAAATCAAGAAACTGATGCCAGTTTTACAGCGATAAAATTTTACGGTTTTATTTGCGCAGTTTTTTCTGAGCGTTTATTGAAGATTTAGCTAATACGCCGATATTGTCCGCTGGGCAGTAATTCCATTTTTCCATTTAGTTCCAGCGTCAGTAATCCCGCTTGAACTTCTGCGACAGACAAATCAGAACGTTGCAAAAGTTGGTCAACGGACACTGGATCATAACCAGCGACCTCAAGCAAATAGTGTAATGAGGGATCGGTTTGCATGGTGTCGTCGGGTGCTGGCTCCAATAAGTCGCCGGGGCTCCACCGCAGCTCTTCCATAATATCTTGCGCGGATTCCACCAGCTTTGCACCTTGTCGTATTAGTACATGGCAACCCTTTGACAAGGGCGAATGAATCGAACCGGGAATTGCAAACACCTCCCGGCCTTGTTCCAATGCGCTGCGAGCCGTGATCAGAGAGCCGGAT
>CANKWG010000009.1 GCA_947487325.1 Oxalobacteraceae bacterium
AACTCACCGTACGCTCTGCGAACTGCCTCAAGGCAGAGAACATCTACTACATTGGTGATTTGATCCAGCGTAGCGAGAATGAGCTCCTGAAAACACCGAATCTGGGTCGTAAATCGCTCAATGAGATCAAGGAAGTATTGGCCTCACGCGGCCTGACTCTGGGCATGAAGCTGGAGAACTGGCCGCCCGTCGGCTTTGATAAGTAATTTGTTCAACATTCACCGGCCCGCGCCGACCTCATACGGTCGGCGATAGAAGAGCTGGATATATAAAACTGTAAAGGAAATATCATGCGTCATCGTCACGGACTTCGTAAGCTCAACCGCACGTCATCACATCGCCTCGCCATGCTGCGCAACATGACAGTCTCTTTGCTCCGTCATGAAGCGATCAAGACCACGCTGCCTAAGGCAAAAGAACTGCGTCGTGTCGTCGAGCCTATTCTGACTCTGGGTAAAACAGATACCTTGGCCAACAAGCGTCTCGCATTCAATCGTTTGCGCGATCGCGAAATCGTGCTCAAGCTGTTCGCAGAACTCGGCCCACGTTATGCGACACGCAATGGTGGTTATCTCCGTATCCTGAAGATGGGTTTCCGTCAGGGCGATAATGCACCGATGGCCTTTGTGGAACTGGTCGATCGTCCCGATCACACGACAGCTGTTGAGGACAACAGCGGCGAGTAAGCTCGTCGTGTGACGCATAAAGCAAAAGCCAGGGTAAGCCTGGCTTTTGCTTTTCTGGTGTGTTCAAAGGCCGCTAAATAAGTTGAAAGCTAGCGCGGTTGGTTTTGTAAGCTATTTTTGGCAATCGAAGATTCATCCTGATAACTGAATGACTATTCTCACCGTCAAAGATCTTTACAAGTCGTATGGTGATGGCGATGCCCGCCACACGGTGGTCAATGGCATCTCGTTCTCACTCGAGCGAGGACAGTGTTTTGGCCTGCTAGGCCCAAATGGTGCTGGCAAAACAACGACGTTGCGGCTCTGTCTGGGGCTGACCGTACCTGACCAGGGCAGCATTACGCTCGTCGGCCATGAGGTACCCGCCGACGCACGGAAAGCCCGATTGCGTATTGGCGTCGTGCCCCAGATGGACAGTCTCGATCCTGATTTCACTGTCGAAGAAAATATCTACGTTTACGGACGTTACTTCGGCATGAGTCGCGCGAAGGTGCGCGAACGCATTGATTGGTTGCTGGATTTCTCCAGTCTCACAGCGAAGCGACATGCGCGCATAGGTGAACTCTCGGGCGGTATGAAACGGCGGCTAACGCTGGCACGCGCACTCGTCAACGATCCTGACCTCATCTTCATGGATGAACCCACGACAGGTCTCGATCCACAAGCGCGACATTTAATCTGGCAGCGCTTGAAAGCCTTGCTTGCCCAAGGCAAGTCGCTGCTACTGACAACGCATTTCATGGATGAAGCTGAGCGTCTGTGCGATCGATTGGCTGTTATTGATCACGGCCGGATAATCGCCGAAGGAACGCCGCAGGCGCTCATCGCAAAACATATCGAATCACAAGTCGTCGAAGTCTATGGCGATAATGCGAGCCAGTGGGCTGGGCAAGCATCTTATCTGGCTGACCGTATAGAATTCAGTGGCGAGACTGCGTTTTGCTATACCGATCATCCCGATTCGCTTTTGCAAAACCTCGCAACAACCGAAGGCCTGCGTTATCTTCACCGACCCGCGAATCTCGAAGATCTGTTTCTCAAGCTAACCGGCCGCGACATGCGCGACTGAGGAAACGACCATGGCATCGATCTATTATCAGGTACCCCGATTCAGCTTGCGTTTTGTCCCCGTCTGGCAGCGTAACTTCCTCGTCTGGCGCAAGCTGGCCTTTACCAGCGTCGTTGGCAATATCGCTGAGCCATTGATAACGCTAGTCGCGTTTGGTTATGGCCTCGGGAGCATGTTGCAGAGTATCGATGGCGTGCCGTATATCGCGTACCTGGCCAGCGGCGCGATTTGCATGTCCGTGATGATGGCGACCACGTTTGAGGCGCTTTACTCCGCTTTCTCCCGCATGCATGTGCAAAAAACCTGGGATGCCTTGCTCAATACGCCGTTGGAACTCGATGACATTGTGCTGGCTGAAATGCTCTGGGCCGCCAGCAAATCGCTGATCTCCGGGATTGCCATCTTATTGGTGCTGCTTGCCTTGGGTATCGGTTGGTATCCCGGTGCCTTACTCGTACCACCACTGCTTTTTCTGGTGGGTGTCACCTTTGCGTCGATCGCACTCGCAATCAACGCGCTTGCCAAGGGTTATGATTTTTTTACTTACTACTTCACGCTCATACTCACGCCCATGATTTTTCTCTCGGGCGTCTATTACCCCGTGACTCAACTCCCCGGGTGGTTGCAGGTCATTGCGGGCTACTTGCCACTGAGCGCAGCGGTTCATCTTGTGCGACCATTGCTGCTCGGTCAAATGCCAGATCAGGTGCTGCCGTCTTTGCTGCTACTGCTGGTCTATTGTGTGGCCGGTTTTTATCTGGCCACCGTACTCACGCGTCGTCGATTACTGAAATAAACCCGAGATCGATTTCATGGAGCAGGTCTTGATTGTCATGACCCATTTGCCGGACACAGCGACTGCCGAAGCGCTCGCTGGTGCTTTGGTTGAGGCTAGGCTCGCTGCTTGTGCAAGTTTTACTACGGGGGTGCAGTCCGTGTACCGATGGCAGGGCAAGATTGAAAGAGCCAACGAGGTCACCCTGACAATCAAAACCACACAGCGTCATTACTCTGCCCTGGAAGCAGCCATACGCGCCGCACATCCCTATGAGCTGCCTGAGATCATTGCCTTGCCCGTTGTGGCTGGCCTTTCTTCCTATCTTCAGTGGATCGTCGCTGAAACCTCGCACGATCATCATGCCTAGGTTTTTTAATTCGCTACTGATGCTGTTCACCTTGCTATGGCTGAGTCCGGTCACGGCGGAAGATCAGTTTCTGCCGCCCGAACAAGCATTTCGTTTCAGCGCGACGATGATTGATGCGTCGATGATTGAAGTGCGTTTCGATGTCGCTGATGATTATTACCTTTACCGTGAGCGTTTTGCTTTCAAGGCCGAAGGCGTGCAGCTTGGAACGCCCGTCATCCCGGAAGGGAAAATGAAATTCGATGAGACCTTCAATAAAACCGTCGAAATCTATCGCCAGCAAGTTCTGATCCGCTTACCCGTCAAGGCCGATGGGCCATTTACTTTGAATGTCAGTAGCCAGGGTTGTTCAGATCGTGGCCTGTGTTACGCGCCGATGGAGTCCGTGGCCAAATTGACGCCGGCTACGCTTGGTCTGTCTGAGGCCCGTGAGGTGCCCTTTAAGCCAGTGATTGACACAGCCACTACAGAAATGGGTCGCATTGAGGCATCCCTGGCCAGTGGCAACCTGCTCTTGATTCTGCCGCTCTTTTTGCTGCTGGGTCTGGGTTTGTCGTTGACGCCGTGCGTCTTGCCGATGGTTCCCATTCTCTCATTCATCATCGTGGGTGAAGGCGAGCGCACCAGCCGCAGTCGGGGTTTTGTTCTTTCCCTAGCGTATGCGATGGGAATGGCGTTGGTGTATACCGCACTGGGTATTGCGGCTGGGTTGATTGGTGAGGGTTTGTCGGCAGACCTTCAAAGCCCGCCTGTGCTTATCACTTTCGCGATCTTTATGGCGCTGTTGTCGCTTTCCATGTTCGATGTTTACCAATTGCAGGTACCTCCATCGGTGCAGCTCAAGCTCACCCGCTGGTCAGAGCAGCAAAGAGCCGGCAAGCTCGCCGGCGTGTTTGTGATGGGTATGCTGTCCGCGTTGATTGTCGGGCCCTGTGTGGCAGCGCCGCTCGCTGGCGTGCTGGTGTATATCAGCCAGACTCGTGATGTTGTCATTGGCGGGAGTGCTTTGTTTGCCATGGCGGTTGGTATGAGCGTGCCGCTACTTCTTTTGGGTCTGTCCGCGGGTACGCTGGTGCCCAAAGCAGGCCGCTGGATGCAGGCGGTCAAGCCCTTCTTCGGTGTGCTGATGCTGGCGCTGGCGTTATGGATGGTCGCTTCACTTCTACCAGCTTGGGCACTGATGCTGGGTTGGGGATCGCTCGGTGTGGCCTATGGTGTTTTTCTTCTGCTGTCTCGCCAACTGGGTCTTCGTGGTCGTGCAATTGGTGTGGTTTTCGTCTTGTTGGGCGCCGTACAGCTGACAGGGCTCGCTACTGGCGGTCGTGATGCGTGGGCACCGCTTGCGCACCTGACTGGCAAATCGCACCAGAAGATCGCTTTCACGCGTGTTCATTCAATAGCTGAGCTAGACCAAGCGATTGCAGCTGCGCGCGGTCGCCCTGTGATGCTGGATTTTTACGCGGATTGGTGTGTGGCTTGTGTGGAAATGGAAAAACTGACCTTCACCGATCCTGCTGTTAGTGCAAAGATGCAGGAAATCTTATTGCTGCAGGTGGATGTAACGGCCAATAGTGCAGACGACAAGGCGCTATTGAAACGGTTTTCGCTCTTCGGTCCACCGGGCATCATTTTCTTTGATAGAGATGGTAAAGAGCTGAAAAAGCCCCGGGTCATAGGCTTTCAATCGCCAAGCGTTTTTCTCCAGTCTCTTAAGCAACTTGATTCACTCTAAGTAGAAGCAGTGTAGTCGGAACGTTGTGACTGCAAGCTAATAAAGCAAAGTATCTAGACTAGTGTGCGTGTCGCGGTGTGCGACGCGAGTTTGGGAGTGAAGCTTACAGGGGCCGTCACGCAACAGCCCTCTGAAGCCTGAAGCGAGTCTTAGAGTTTTCTGGCGACTTCTCTAGCGAAATAAGTCAGTATGCCATCGGCGCCTGCGCGCTTGAAGGAGAGCATCGCTTCCATCATGGTCTTGTCGTGATCGATCCAGCCATTTTGGGCGGCTGCCTTGATCATCGCGTATTCACCGCTCACCTGATAGGCAAAGGTGGGCACTTTGAATTCATCTTTTACCCGACGCACAATATCCAGATACGGCATGCCGGGTTTGACCATGACCATGTCGGCCCCCTCGGCGAGGTCAAGGGCGACCTCGCGCAAGGCTTCGTTTGAATTGGCGGGATCCATCTGGTAGGTGGCCTTGCTGCCTTTGCCGAGATTGGCCGCAGAGCCTACCGCATCCCGAAAAGGGCCGTAGAAGGCCGACGCATATTTTGCGGAATACGCCATGATGCGCGTGTGTATGTATTTTGCGTTTTCAAGCGCATGGCGGATTGCGCCGATTCGACCGTCCATCATGTCGGATGGCGCAACGATATCCACACCTGCTTCTGCCTGTACCAAAGCTTGTCGCATCAAAATCGCTGTTGTCTCGTCATTGAGCACATAGCCCTCACCATCAAGCACGCCGTCTTGCCCATGGCTGGTAAACGGATCCAGCGCCACGTCGGTGAGTACCCCTAGTTCCGGGAAGCGCTGTTTGATTTCTCTGACAGCGCGCGGTACCAGCCCTTTGGGGTTGGTGGCCTCGATGCCGTCCGGTGTTTTCAACGCGGGATCAATCACCGGGAACAGTGCGAGCACCGGAATACCCAGCGCAACACATTCCTCAGCAACAGGCATCAGCAAGTCTAGCGACAGCCTCTCAACGCCAGGCATGGAGGGCACTGCTTCGCGTCGGTTTTGTCCATCAAGAATAAAGACCGGGTAGATCAGATCCGCCGCGGTTACGGTGTTTTCGCGCATCAACGCGCGCGAAAAAGCATCTTTGCGCATGCGGCGCATGCGAATGGCTGGAAATTGGGCGGATGAATGCTCGGACATGATCGTCAATGGAAAAAGTTTATTGTTCTTAAGGCTCAGGAGGCGTCTCGGATCGCAGGCTGAATGAAACTTTCGGCGCCTGCGGGTCTCAGACAAGTAGGTGATTCGTTCACCTCCTGCTTCTCCTCCCTGAGCGGGGTTGTGCTGCTTCATGGCAGTACAGCGTTAGGCCCCGGAGATTTCCCCTTTCTCCGGGGTTTTTTTATGTAACGCAGGCTGCTCGTCGTCCCCGCTGATACCCAGCAGTTCGAGGATCTTTTGATCTGCATCCTCGAGACCGCTACGCTTCAGCGCAGAAAACAACTGCACAGAGAATGGCAGAGGTCGGCCTTGTTCGTCAACATAGCTTGACAGTACAGAGTGTCCTAGACGCAGCGCATCCGCTGCTTCGCTGCGATTGAGCTTATCCGCCTTGCTTAAAAGGCAATGTACGGGCTTCCCGGTGGCCGCGAACCATTCCAGCATCTCGGTATCGAGTTCGGTGAACGGGCGTCTTGCGTCCATGATCAGTACCAGCGCTGCGAGCTGGTCGCGCTCCTGAACATAGCGCCCCAAAAGCAACTGCCAGTGGTCTTTGGCCGAACCTGACACCTCCGCATAGCCGTAGCCCGGCAGATCGACCAGAAAGGCACGAATCTCGTCGACCCGGGTGGCATCCTTGCGATGCTGGCCGACATGAGCGCCACCGAGTGAAAAGAAATTAATGTGCTGAGTTCGGCCTGGAGTGCGGGATGCGAAGGCCAGCTTTTTCTGATTGCACAGGACATTAATCGCGGTTGACTTGCCCGCGTTAGAGCGGCCGGCGAAAGCAATCTCGGGAACTTGATATTTTGGCAAATCCGGTAGTCGATTAACCGTCGTGAAAAAGCGGGCTTGCCAGAGAAGGGACATGAGGCTGCGTGCAGCAGAGGCGCGTACAAAGAAAGGACGGCCATTGTAGTACAATCGTGGGCTCGAAAATTGGCTTTAAATATACAGAATGCGGATCGGCTTTGCAGCACACCGATGCCAGTCTGCAGAAGCCGCAAGCGCAAAGAAAATCAATCCAAAGCCCCGGATAATCGAATGAAACCTGCTCCATCCTTGTTTATCAAATTCGCGTCCCTTATCGTGTTGGTCTCGGCTTCTTTGGCGCATGCCAATGATGCGAAACCTGCTACCGAAGCAGACCCTGCCAAGGGCGGCAATCTTTACCCCACCGGCGATCCTTCACGCGGCGTCCTTGCCTGCGTTGCATGCCACGGCGCTGCGGGTAATTCAACGATCACGCAAAACCCCAAGCTGGCGGGTCAGCATGCGGCGTATCTCAAGAAGCAGCTGTACGATTTCCAGGGCCCTAATCGCAACAACGCCATCATGACCGGGATCGCCAAGGCACTCGATGACAATGACATCCGCAACCTTGCTGCCTATTTGGATCAGCAGAAACCTGCGCCGGGCGCCGCTCGCAATAAAAACACGGTAGAGCTGGGCAAAAAAATCTACCGTGCCGGTATCGCTGAAAAGAATGTACCTGCCTGCGCAGGCTGCCACAGCCCGAACGGTGCTGGCATTCCAGCGCAGTTTGCCCGAGTCGCTGGGCAGCATCAGGATTACACCGTGGCGCAGCTCACCAATTTCCGCACCGGCTCACGTACGAACAGTGCGCAGATGACTGCGATAGGCAAGCGCCTCTCTGACGAAGAGATGCAAGCGGTGGCTGACTACATTGCGGGTCTGAAGTAATCACGGCGTAGACAAATCAGGCCGACATGCGGCCGCATAGGGGTGGCTGAGAAGTCGCCCCTTTTGTTTTCTACGGTACGGTTTCCGGAGCTCAAAATAAAGACCCACAAGAGCGCAGGGTATGGGCGACGGGTCACCATTGCAGGCATAAAATGGCGCCACAACCGAACGCTGCGCCAAGTTGCCATGGCTGTCAGTAACCACCCGAGACAAAGCGCAACCCACTCATGACTACGAGCACCGAGGGAATCGTTCTACAAACCCGCCGTCGATGGCTATCCGACGCTGTCGAGCTGGTGTCGTCCATGCGGTTTGCGATCAGCCTGTTGACGGTCATATCGATCGCGTCCATCGTGGGTACGGTGGTCACGCAAAATGAACCTATGCCGAATTATGTGAACCAGTTCGGTCCGTTCTGGTTCGAGATTTTTGAGCATTTCTCTATCTACTCGGTGTACTCGGCTTGGTGGTTCTTGCTGATCATGGCCTTTCTGGTGACGTCCACTTCGTTGTGCATAGCGCGTAATGCGCCAAAAATGCTCAAGGATATGAAAAGTTGGCGCGAGAGCGTGCGCGAACAGTCTTTGCGTAATTTTCATCATCGCGCCGAATGGTCTGCGCAGATGGGTGGCGAGCAGTTTGCCGCGCAAGCCGCTCGAATCGTCGCCTCAGATGGCTATCAGGTGAAGCTGGTGCAAAAAGGCGAGGCAACGCTGCTGACTGCCAAACAAGGTGCGGCCAACAAGCTGGGATACATCTTCGCGCACTCGGCCATTGTGATTATCTGTGTCGGTGGTTTGCTCGACTCCAGTCTGCCTATTCGTGCGCAACAATGGCTGTTTGATAAAGAAGCTTTTATCGGCAATGGCATTATTGCTGAAATTCCGGAACGTCATCGTCTGGGTTTGGGTAATTTGACCTTCCGCGGCAATACCTTTATCCCCGAAGGCTCTGCCAGCAAGACGGCGATCGTACCCGTTGGTGAGGGTGTAATGGTTCAGGAATTGCCCTTTACCCTGCAGCTGGAAAAATTCGTCGTAGACTTTTATTCGACAGGCATGCCCAAGCTGTTTGCCAGCAATGTCATCGTCACAGACCATGAAACCGGCAAGAGCTTTTCAGCAACGATCAAGGTGAACGAACCACTGATTTACAAAGGCTTGGCGGTTTATCAGTCGAGTTTTGAAGATGGCGGAAGTCGCTTGAAGCTCGTGGGTTATCCCATGAACGGTCCCGCAAGCGGCTCATTCCCGGTTGAGGGTGAGGTGGGTAAATCCACGCCGCTCGTCAGCAGCGGTGGTGCTGAATACACCATTGAATGGTCAGGATTCAGGCCCTTCAATGTGGAAAACACCAGTGTCAATGGTCAGGACGTCCGTGCCGTTAATCAGGCCAAGAGCTTCAACGAAAAATTCAGCGCGACGCTGGACGAAAGACTCGGTTCTGCAGCTAACACCAAAAAAACCAAGGAACTGAAAAACGTTGGCCCCAGTGTTCAGTACAAGCTCCGTGATAAGACAGGGCAGGCACGCGAATTCAATAACTACATGTTGCCTGTAATGCTAGACGGCAGTGATGTTTTCCTTGCGGGTCTGCGCGAATCGCCCTCCGAAAATTTCCGCTATCTGCGTATTCCTGCCGATGACAAAGGTACGGTCAATGAATGGATGCGCTTGCGGGCTGCCATCAGTGATAGTGCGCTGCGCGAAAAGGCTGCGGCACGTTACGCACAAAAAATGCCCCTGACTTCCGCTGACAACAAATCCTTGCGGGAGCAACTTAGGGCGTCATCATTGCGCGCAATGAGTATTTTCGCTGGTGATCGCGAATCCTCTGGTTATATTGCGATAGCGCGCTTTATTGGCACTTTGCCAGAAGAGCAGCAGGAGAAAGCGGCTGATGCCTTCATGAAGATACTGAATGGCAGCCTCTGGGAGCTATGGCAGGTCGCTCGTGAAAAAGATGGATTACCACCGGTGACTGCAGACGAAAAACACGGCCGCTTCCTGCAAGTTGCAAGCAATGCGCTTGCTGATGGCTTCTTCTACGGCGCGCCAGTGTTTCTGCAGCTCCAAGGATTTGATCAGGTGAAAGCATCTGTGCTGCAAGTGACTAGATCACCCGGGAAAAATGTGGTTTACCTGGGATGTTTACTACTGGTTCTGGGTGTTTTCGCGATGCTCTATGTGCGCGAGCGTCGGCTGTGGATTTGGATTCGCCCACAGGAAGGTGGCGGCACGCATGCGCTGATGGCCATGAGCTCACAGCGACGCAGTCTGGATTTTGACAAGGAATTCGAACGGATCAAGGCGCGGCTCAACCCTCAATAAGCCGGTAATAAATCCCGCCCAAATCAGAGTGGGCAAGCCCATCAGGGCTGCACTATACTTGCCTGACTCGCTGCAGTACACGGAGAAAAATGATGGAACTCACTGAAAACCAAACCTATACCGAAAATCCCGGCATATTCAAAAGTGCCAGTGTGTTTGACTGGATTTTTGCGCTGATACTTGCTTCCGGTGCGCTGTTTGCGTTCAACCGCTACGGCGATTTCATGGATATCTATGAAAAAGCCATCCTGCTGGCGGCAGTCCCCGTATTCGTCGGATTGGGCTGGTACTGGAAATCTTCGCGCGTGTTGATGCTGCTGATTTTCGGTTTGTCCCTGTGGGCCATTTCCATGTACGCCGGCAATCTGGAGATGGCGCAGTCGCGGTTTTTCCTCAAATACCTCTTGTCCAGCCAGTCTGCCATTTTGTGGATGAGCTTCCTGTTTGGCTTATCTACCGTGTTCCACTGGGGTGGTTTGTTCTCGCGTTCAGATTTTGGTGGCGCCGTCGGAAGTCGCTTGTGCTGGGCAGCGATATTGATGGGCTTCATCGGCCTGATGGTGCGCTGGTATGAGTCATATCTGCTGGGTGCGGATATTGGTCATATTCCGGTATCGAATCTCTACGAAGTGTTCGTATTGTTTTGTTTGATCACCGCATTGTTTACCGTCTTCTACGAAGAAAAATACGAGACTCGTCAGGTAAGCGCCTTCATCCTGCTGGTGATCTCGGCCGCTGTTGGATTTCTGCTCTGGTATATGACCAGCCGAGATGCGCATGAAATCCAGCCGTTGGTACCTGCGCTGCAAAGTTGGTGGATGAAGATTCACGTGCCCGCTAACTTCATCGGCTACGGCACGTTTGCGCTGGCCGCCATGGTGGGTGTCGCTTATCTGCTGAAATCCAAATCCATACTGGCGGATCGTTTGCCTCCGCTTGAGGTCCTCGATGACATCATGTACAAGGCGATTGCCGTTGGTTTTGCTTTCTTCACGATTGCAACCATTCTCGGTGCGCTCTGGGCAGCCGAAGCCTGGGGTGGTTACTGGTCATGGGATCCCAAGGAAACTTGGGCACTGATCGTCTGGCTCAATTACGCCGCATGGCTGCATATGCGCTTGATGAAGGGCTTGCGTGGACAAGTGGCTGCATGGTGGGCGATCGGCGGGCTGCTCGTTACCAGCTTTGCTTTTCTGGGCGTGAATATGTTCCTGTCCGGCTTGCATTCCTACGGCGAGTTGTAAACAGCCCGAGCATAGGCTGTCTTCAGGCAGCTTATGCTCGTTTATGTCTCACCCGCACAGCATCACGGAGCCAGCATGCTGATCAAACTTCCTCGTTCTACTGACCCGCTGTCCTCCGAAATCACGCCACGAGAGCAATTTCAATCACGCCGCCATTTTCTGGCGCAACTTGCTGCGGGCGGCTTGTCGGCCGGCGCGTTGGTCGACGCCGCGATGGCCAATGATGCCGTATCGCGCGCACGTCTACCGGCACGCATCAATCCAGCCTATACCGCAGCGGACAAAGCGGCTGCCATTGCAGATGCGACTAGCTACAACAACTTCTATGAATTCGGGCTCGACAAGGGCGATCCCATGGTACGCGCCGGAACGCTGAAAACAAAACCTTGGACCGTGCGCATTGATGGTGAAGTCAAAAAGCCTCTAACGCTTGATATCGACAGTCTGCTCAAGCTCGCGCCCATTGAGGAGCGCCTGTATCGTCTGCGTTGTGTCGAAGGCTGGTCGATGGTTATTCCCTGGGCTGGTTATTCGCTGGCCGAGTTGATTCGTAAAGTCGAACCCACGGGTAATGCGAAATTCGTCGAATTCACCACGCTCGCTGATCCGGCGCAAATGCCGGGCTTGGGCAGTCGCGTCCTGTCTTGGCCTTATGTCGAAGGCCTTCGTCTGGACGAGGCCATGCATCCACTCACGCTGCTCAGTCTGGGCATGTATGGGCAAGTGCTTCCGAATCAGAATGGCGCACCGGTTCGCATCATCGTGCCTTGGAAATACGGATTCAAGTCGGCGAAATCGATTGTGCGCATTCGCTTCACTGAAACTCAGCCTAAAACGGCATGGAACAGCGTCGCACCTGACGAGTACGGTTTCTACTCCAACGTGAATCCGGAAGTCAGTCATCCTCGATGGTCGCAGGCCACGGAACGTCGTATTGGTGAAGATGGCTACCTTACGCGTAAGCGCAAGACCCTGATGTTCAATGGCTACCCCGAAGTCGCATCGCTGTACGCAGGTATGGATCTCAAAAAATTCTACTGACCACCACCATGCGCTTTGGTCCCCGACAGCTGCTCTGGGCAAAGTGGATAGTGTTTGGGCTATCGCTGCTGCCTTTGCTACGTCTGATTGCCTTGGGTTTCCAGGACAGGCTGTCCGCAAACCCGATTGAATTCATTACTCGCGCTACTGGCGACTGGACGCTGTATTTTCTTTGCCTGACACTCGCCGTAACACCGCTGCGTCGTCTCACCGGTCTGAACGCGCTCATTCGCTTTCGTCGCATGCTGGGCTTATTCACCTTCTTCTATGCCAGCTTGCATTTTCTGACCTTCATCTGGTTCGATCATTTTTTTGATCTTGCCGAGATGGTGAGCGATATTCTGAAGCGGCCCTTTATTGCGATGGGTTTCTCAGCCTTCGTGTTATTGGTGCCACTGGCATTGACCAGTAATGACTTCATGCTCAGGAAACTGGGCAGGCGCTGGTCCGTGTTGCATCGACTGATTTATCTGATTGCGATATTAGCCCTGCTACATTTTTGGTGGATGCGAGCAGGCAAGCATAATTTTATCGAGCCGCTGGTGATTGGCGCGGTGGTTGCTGTGTTGTTGGTGCTGCGATTGATCTGGTTACGCCGCGATTTTCTGCGCCGACGATAAATCCGATTACGTTGGAATGGATTCGAGTGCGAATAGCTCAGCAGCTGTTTCCCGCCGACGAATCAGACTGAACTGATCGCCATCAACTAATATTTCGGCAGCACGACCGCGCGTGTTGTAGTTGGACGCCATCGTCATACCATAAGCGCCAGCTGACATGATGGCCAGCAAATCACCGGGAGCAATTGCCAGCGCTCGCTCGCGAGCGAGCCAGTCACCGGATTCACATACGGGCCCAACCACATCATAAATGTGCGAGTCATGTGACTGCGGTTTGACCACCTGAACGCCGTGCCAGGCTTCGTACATCGCGGGGCGCATCAGGTCATTCATTGCAGCATCGACGACAGCGAAATTCTTGGAGCTGCCATGCTTCAGGTAGTGCACTTCGGTCAGCAGCACACCCGCGTTACCAACGATAGATCGGCCCGGCTCGAACATGATGGTCAACGGCTTGTTATCGTATTGTTCGGCGCGCCAGCGATCAATGCGCGCAAACAGCCGTGCCAGATAATCTCCGACAGCCACTGGTTTTTCCTGGTCGTAGCAAATACCGATACCACCACCGATATCCAGATGATGCAGCGCGATACCCTCCGAGCTGAGCTGGTCGACGAGCTCAATGATCTTGTCCAGCGCTTCCAGCAGCGGTGCGTCATCAAGCAGCTGAGAACCGATATGGCAGTCAATGCCCGTGACTTCAAGACTGGGCAGGCTGGCCGCAACGCGGTAGGTGGGCAGCGCATCTTCAAAAGCAATACCGAACTTGTTGTCTTTGAGGCCGGTGGAGATATACGGATGGGTCTTCGCATCGACATCCGGGTTCACGCGCAGCGATACGCGGGCGCGCTTTCCCATGCTTGATGCAACTTCATTGAGTCTGTGCAGTTCCGGAATCGATTCAACGTTAAAGCACAAGATGTCATGCGAGAGCGCCAGTTGCATTTCATCGCGTGTCTTACCCACGCCGGAAAAAATGACCTTGTGCGGATTGCCGCCAGCCGCGATGACGCGTTGCAATTCGCCGCCTGAGACGATGTCAAAACCCGAGCCCAATTTTGAGAGCAGATTAAGAACCGCAATGTTGGCATTGGATTTGACCGCATAGCAGATGAGTGCCGATCCTTCGCCACGACCATGCGCACGGCAGGCTTGGTCATAGGCGAGGAAATTTTCAGTCAGGCTGGCACGTGAATAGACATAACTGGGTGTGCCAAAGGCTTTCGCTATGGTGCTTAGCGCGACACCTTCGGCAAAAAGTTCACCATCACGGTAATGGAAATGCGGCGTATTCACTATGTTCAGGGCTTACGAGTAGGGTCGGGTTTGGCAGGCTGAGCATCGAACTCGGCGTCGGTTTTGGTGGTGGGCGCGGGACGATCGGGCAGGTAGAGCGGGCCGGTCTGCCCGCAGGCGCTCAAGCCGGATAATGCGATCGCCGCTAAAATGATGCCGAATCTGAGCATGATATTCAAAACCAACTTGAAGGCCGCCTTTACTTAATGCTGCGGTCTGTTAAAAAAATCTACCGGAGTTTAGCATGAGCGAATCTGAGTTCCTGGCCGCTGCAGAGGTCGCGCTGGATGCAATCGAAATCGGTATGGAGCGTGCCGGTGACGCTGCGGATGTCGATCTGGAATGCAGCCGCAGCGGTAATGTGCTGGAAATCGAATTCATTGATCAGGGTTCGAAAATCATCGTTAACACGCAAGCGGCCATGAAGGAAATCTGGGTCGCCGCTCGAGCTGGCGGATTTCATTACCGCATGGCAGATGATCAGCTCTGGAAAGACACCCGGGATGGATCAGAGCTCTTTGCCGCACTGTCCCGGTTGGCCAGCGCGCAGGCCGGCGCGATACTCCATCTGAAGCAGGATCAGGGAAACGCTTGATCAGTCTACTGATTAGCTGGGCTGGCTTGCGATAAACCTTAACTTGTTCAGCCCGCCTAGAAAATTTCGCTCTGGGGCTCATCCTCTTTTTTATCACCTGGCCCATTGGCATCCCCAGACGGTGTCAGTCCGACCGAGCTTACCCCGCTGCCATCCGCATATTCGGTATACACGTAGTCGCCCGCATAGGTAGTCACGCCGGATGGCATGGCGCGCTCCTGTACGGACACCCCTTGCAGCGCCTTTTGCATATAGCTGATCCAGATGGGTAGCGCCAGACCGCCACCTGTTTCACGACTGCCGAGATTTCTGGGTTTGTCGAAACCAATCCAAGCCACACCGACTAGTTTAGGGTGATAGCCCGCAAACCAGGCGTCGATAGAATCATTGGTGGTACCTGTCTTGCCGGCGATGTCGGGACGTTTCAGTGCCAATGCCCGCATGGCAGTGCCATGTTTAACCACATCTTTGAGCATGCTGTCGATCAGGTACGCGTTACGTGCATCGATGACGCGCAGATTTTCATCGCCAGCACGCTCAGGCGTGACCTGAAACAGCGTGCGACCACTGTTGTCGGTAATCTTCGAAATCAAATAAGGATTGATTTTGTATCCGCCATTAGCAAACACTGCATAAGCACCAGCCATCTGCAGCGGCGTCACGGCTCCGGCGCCGAGCGCCATTGTCAGATAGGGAGGATTTTTTTCGAGGTCAAACCCGAAGCGTGTCACGTATTCCTGTGCGTAATTGACGCCGATGCGATCCAGAATTCGGATCGACACCATATTTTTGGAGCGCGTGAGACCTTTGCGCATGGACAGTGGGCCATCATATTTGCCGTCAGAGTTTTTAGGCTCCCATGCTTGGGACCCGGTTTTGCCGGCATCAAATACGATGGGTGCGTCATTGATCATGGTGCCAGGCGAGAGGCCTTTTTCAAGTGAGGCTGAATAAATGAATGGCTTGAAGGTCGACCCAGGCTGTCGCCAGGCTTGTGTCACATGATTGAATTTTGTACGACTGAAATCAAAGCCGCCGACCAGTGACTTGATACGGCCGTCTTCAGAGCTGATGGAGACAAAACCTGACTCCACCTCAGGCAGCTGAATGATGGACCAGCCCGTACCTTCCTGCATCACGCGTATGATCGCACCACGTCGTATGCGTTTGTTGGCAGGCATTTTATCGGTGAGGGCTGCAGCAGCAGCACCGAGTTCGGTATTGGCAATCGTGATTTCTTCGCCGGACGCCAGCAATGCCCGCACGTTCTTGGGGCTGGCCGACAAAACGACTGCGGCAATAATGCCATCACTATCGGGGTGCTCGGCGAGTTCGGACTCTATCGCTGCCTCTGCTTCGGATTTGCTGGCCGGAATATCCATATAGCCTTCCGGTCCGCGATAGGGCTGACGTTTTTCATACTCAAGCACACCACGACGCAGCGCCAGATAGGCAGCATCCTGATCGGCTTTGGTAATTGTGGTGAATACGTTGAAGCCGCGCGTATAGGCATCTTCTTTGAATTGGTCATAGACCATCTGTCGCGCCATTTCCGAAACGTATTCGGCATGAATACCGAAATCCGTGCTGTCCATCTTGATTCGGAGTTCTTCATCACGCGCGCGTTCATATTGGGCGGTGGTGATATAGCCCAGATCATGCATGCGTTGCAGGATGTATTGCTGACGCGCTTTTGCGCGTTTTGGATTGACGACGGGATTGTTGGCAGAGGGTGCCTTGGGAAGGCCGGCCAGCATCGCGGCCTCTGCAACGGTCACTTCGTTGAGCTTTTTACCAAAATAAATCTGAGCCGCTGAGGCAAAGCCATAGGCGCGCTGTCCCAGATAAATCTGGTTCATGTAGAGCTCGAGAATTTGATCTTTTGTGAGTGTTTTTTCTATTTTCCATGCAAGCAGCACTTCATAGAGTTTGCGCTTAA
The DNA here is from genome assembly GCA_947487325.1 of Oxalobacteraceae bacterium. Classification (GTDB taxonomy): domain Bacteria; phylum Pseudomonadota; class Gammaproteobacteria; order Burkholderiales; family Burkholderiaceae_D; genus Pernthalerella. The sequence goes on from CANKWG010000009.1 coordinate 16,574, forward strand.
TTGTCTGCTCGCTGGATAAAAAGAAATTGCGCGCCACTTGCTGCGTGATGGTTGAGGCACCTTGGCGGCTGCCACTGAAGGTGTTGTTAATCATCGCGCGCAAAATTCCCCAGTAGTCGACACCACCGTGCTCATAAAAACGATCATCCTCGATCGCCAGCACGGCTTGCTTCATTACCGGGGGAATATCTTTGTAACGTACCAGGCTGCGTCTTTCCTCACCGAACTCTCCGATCAGCACGTTATCTGCAGAGAAAACACGCAGTGGCATTTTGGGTTGATAGGTCGCCAGCGCATCAATGTCCGGCAAGCTGGGGTAAGCCATCATCAGGATGAAGCCCGCCAGCAGCGCGACGATCAGTACAAGGCCTCCCACTGCGGTCAATAGGCTCAGCGCCATCTTGAGGGGTGCCGGCAGGATGGAAGGGCTCTCGCCCTTGGGTGCATCACCGTTCGGAGTGGATGAGTTCATTCGGGAAGAAATGAGAGAGGCATGAAAGCCTTGAAGCGCCCGATTATAACGGTTGCCCCGCAGTGTTGAGCTTGCTCATAGCAAGCTTGCTGTGTTCATTGGCTCTGATGTGCTGATTTGCGTCGGCATTTGACAACGTCAGTCCTAAGCGGCTTTACATTCTGAAAAGGCACTTGTTAGCATCCGCGTCAAATTTAAAAAATGGCAACACTTATTGTGCGGAGCGTTTCGAATGTTTTCTGTGGGTTCATGGTTTCGCCGCCATCAAGTACCGGTATTGGGCGTCGATGTCAGTCCGGCTGGTATACGCATCATGGAACTCGTTCGTGAGGGCAAGCATTTCCGAGTCGCACATTACGCGCAGGAGCCTGTGCCCTCGGGCGCCTTGCGTGACGGTAGCTTTTCACAGATGGAACTTCTCACTGAATCACTGCGCCGAGCGCTCAAGCGCAGTGGCACGCGCTTGAGAACTGCGGCCATGGCACTGCCTTCCGGTGCTGTCATCAAAAAAATGCTGATGCTGCCCGCCGGTATGTACGACGAGGAAATGGAAATGCAAGTCGAGACTGAGGCGAGTCAGACCTTGCCATTCTCTCTCGATGAGATCAGTCTTGATTTCGTCACAGTGGGTCCTTCGGCAAGTCATGAGGGTTATGTAGATGTGATGTTGGTGGCTGCACGCAAGGAGCGGATTGATGAAAGGCTCACACTGGCCGATGCAGCTGGCTTGCGCCCGCTGGTAATCGATGTTGAATCCCAGGTTATGACGGCGTCGTTGGGGCTGCTTGACTTAGAACGTCAAGCGCATCAGAACCAGCCCGTCGTACTACTGCAATTGTGCAGCGAAGGGAGTCATTGCTACGTCATGCTCAATGGCTTGGTGATTTTTGAACGTGAAATAGGCCTGTCTTTGCCTCGATCCGATCAAGAGAAATCGCGCGCTGCGATGGAGTCGATCAGGGAAGCGATTTGCCAGGAACTCACACGTGCCTTGCAGCTTTTCTCGACGTCGACACAGCACGCCAGCGTTGCGCACATATACATCGCCGGCAGTGTTTACAACCTCGGCAGTGATCTTGCTGCGTTTGTGGAGCGCCGGGTGGGCATATCCAGTTCACTACCGAACCCGTTTGCAGACATGCATTTGCCATCCCTTGATTTGCAGCTGCAGGAAGATGCGCCGGCTTGCTTGGTCGTCTGTGGCCTTGCACTGCGGAGCTTTTCAAGATGATCGAATTCAATCTTCTACCCTGGCGCGAAGCGCAGCGCCGGGAGCAAAAGCGTTTGTTTAATGGTCTGTTGGTGTTGTCATCGCTCTGTGGATTGATGGTGGTTTTGATTGTGAGTGGGGTAAATGCTGCGCAACTGTCAACGCAGCAGAGTCGCAATACATTACTTCTGTCTGAAAACAAAATTCTTGATGATCGATTACGAGAAATCAAAGGACTGCGTCTGGATATCGATGCCCTCAAGGCCAGGCAACATGCGGTCGAAAGTCTGCAATCCGATCGAGCCCGGCCAGTGCACTTGCTGGATGAACTGGTCACGCGCGTACCCGCGGGTGTCGCGCTCAAGTCAATCAAACAAACAGACCATCTCGTCCTCACAGGGTTGGCGCAATCAAATTCCCGTGTTTCCGAATTACTTCGCAATCTGTCGCAGTCAACGCCCTGGCTAGGAAAAGCCGAGCTCGTCGAGATCAAGGCCGCCAGCTTGGGTCAGGGTAAAGAAGCAAGAAAAGTCTACGAATTTAATGTGACCATTGCTGCTTCAAAGGTAGCCAGCCCGCCATGATGTCAATTCAGCGTGGTACATCGCTTAACTGGCAGCTTGTCGCGAGTCAGTTTCAGGGCCTGCAAGGGCGGCATCCAGGTACCTGGCCCATCATTCCCCGGCTGTTCTGCGCGCTTGGTGTTTCGTTGATGGTCATCATGGCAGGGGGATGGTTAGTGTGGACGGCGCAATGGGAAGAGCTGGCCTCGGGTCAGGCTGAGGAGGTCCGTCAGAAACAAGACTTTACTGGAAAAGTCCGGCAGTCGGTGCATCTCGATATCTTGCGTCAGCAAAAGGCGCAAGTGCAGTCGCAAGTCGAAAAGCTGGAACAGCAATTACCTAGCAAGTCCGAGATGGACGCCTTGCTGTCTGAAATCAATCAGGCGGGTATCAGCCGTGGACTGCAGTTCGAGCTGTTCAAACCGGGTCAGGTCAAATTGCATGATTTCTATGCAGAGCTGCCCATCGAAATCAAACTCACGGGCAACTACCATGCGCTGGCCGGTTTCACGAGTGATATCGCCAATTTACAGCGCATAGTCACTATCGACAGAATAGCAATTACACAGTTACGCGAAGGGATACAAAACTTCGAAGGCGTGATTCACACTTTTCGCTACCTCGACAAGGACGAGGTGGCATCCCAAAAGAAGATGGCCGAGGACAGCAAGAAGCGGGGCAGTAAATGAAACGCCTCAGACACGTTTGCAACCGCTCATGCGACTGCGCGTCACTCATTTTGATAAAAACGCTCGGTCTGATCACCGTACTTCTGACCGGCTGCAGCGAAGCACCTGACAATGATTTGCGCACTTGGATGAGCGATATCAGGCGGCAGTCGCACCCGGTGCCGGTTGAGGTGTCACCGCGTCCAGCACTCGAAGAATTTCACTATCAAGCCTCTGGCCGACTGGATCCCTTTGACATCACCAAAATTTCCGCATCCCTGGTTGCCGAGCTAAACACAACAGGCTTGCAACCGGATACGCGCCGTTCACGGGAGCCGCTGGAATCCTTTCCGTTGGATAGCCTGCGGTTGGTAGGAAGCATACGCCGTCAGGGTCAGGTGGTTGCGCTGGTTGAAGCAGACAAAATCATTCATCAGGTGCACTTGGGTAGCCACCTAGGGCCTGATATGGGCAAAGTGATAGCCATTAGCGAAGGCGCCATCGAAATCGAGGAAGTGGTGCAGGACGTTGGCAATACTTGGGCCAAGCGACGCGCGCGACTGGTATTGCAGGAGAAACGTTGATGAAAGCAGTTATGTTGGAAGTAGGACGCTGGTTCATGGGCTGCATGATGTTCGTGATCATGATCACGAACGCGCGGGCCGAGCTCAATGCGATCACAGGTATCGAGGCCAGTCATACTGGATCAGTGCTGACACTGCGGATCCCGATGCGCCAGGCACTTTCTGCACCGCCGGGCAGCTTTTCAACTGCGGCGCCACCAAGAATCGTGCTCGATTTTCCGGACACGCTGAACGCTACCGGACAGACCCGGCGAGTATTCGATGCGGGTGAGTTGCGTCATGTGGATCTAGTACAGGCGGCGGGGCGCACGCGTATTGTGCTCAATCTCAAGCGTCCGCAGCAGTTCAGCATGCGCGTGACAGGACAGACGTTGATGGTGAGTCTGGCCGATGAAAAAGTCGGCACAGACCAAAGTGCCCGTGCCGCAAACTTGGCAATGGAAAAGAACGCGATCGTCGATTTAGATTTTCGACGGGGGGAGAGCGATGCCGGACGCATCATCATTGATTTGGCAAAAACGCAGTCATCCATCGACGTACGCCGACAGGGCCAGTCACTGATTGTCGATTTCATGAAAACCAGTTTGCCCGAAGTACTTCGGCGCAAACTGGATGTGGCTGATTTTGGCACGCCGGTGCAATTTATCACCACCCGCGCCGACGGTGACACGGTGCGCATGCTGATTGAGCCGCGTGGCCAATGGGAGCATCTGACTTGGCAGACCGATCGCCGGCTTGTGCTGGAAGTGCGATCGGTCAAACAGGACGATGGTAAAACCTCTGCTGGCAATCGTGGCTATCGGGGTGACAAGCTGTCGATGAATTTTCAAAATATCGAGGTGCGTGCATTGCTGCAGGTGATTGCAGATTTCACTGGTCTCAATGTCGTGGCCAGCGACAGCGTGAGCGGCAACCTCACGCTTCGTTTGAAGGATGTGCCTTGGGATCAGGCGCTCGATATTGTGATGCAGGCGCGCGGGCTGGATATGCGTCGTAATGGCAATGTGCTTTGGATCGCACCCAAGGACGAATTACTGACCAAGGAAAGGCTAGAGCTGGAACAGCGGGCACAAATATCCGAGCTGGAGCCATTGATTACGGAGACCTTCCAGTTGAACTATCAGAAGGCTGATGCCTTTCGTCAGGTCTTCGGGCTCGATGGTCAGGTCGGGCGCGGTAGCATTTTGTCGCGTCGTGGCAGCGCTTCTGCCGAGCCGCGTACCAACAAATTATTTGTCACCGATACACCCAGTCGTCTGGAGGAAGTGCGCAAACTGATACAGCTTACCGATATACCGACGCGTCAGGTCATGATCGAAGCCCGTATCGTTGAGGCAGACGATACGTTCAGCAAAAGTCTAGGCGTGAGG
>CANKWG010000010.1 GCA_947487325.1 Oxalobacteraceae bacterium
TTAATGTTTTTAAAATCGTCCAAGTCAATCGCGATCAGCGCAAGTCGCTGACCAGCCTCATGTGCTCGTTCCAGCATGACCGGCAGCGCTTCATTAAGCCAATGACGATTCGGTAGGCCAGTGAGCGTATCCGTCTTGGCCATTCTGGCAAGTTCCATGGCCTGCTGCCGAGCTTCAGATATATCCCGTATCGTAATCGCAATGTCTTTGCCCGAGAGAACAGCGCGCCGATGAAACCACCCTGGCTTATGCCGCCTACCCTGGGGTACATAAAACTCATCTTCGATAAACTCTTCTGCCTGAACGCGCCGAAAGAATTTCCGCAAGAAATCCAAATTTTTTCCCTGATAAATTTCGATAAAACATTTACCGATCAAATCAGTGCGGAGGTAGCCTGACAATTTTGCAGCACGCTCATTACAGTCCTCGATAAATAACTTATCGATCTCACCGTCATCACGATAGTTTGGGCTGACCATAAAGAAGGCTTCACGAGCACCATCCACCGCCAGGCGAAAAGTCGACTGTACCTGCGCCTCATGTCGCCGGCGAGCCGTGTCACGAATTTGGTTCATCGCACCCGACGCGGCAAAGACCATCAGTAGCAAGCCGGCCATGCCAGCAATAACGATATAAGTCTGCTGGGTTGAGGCATAGGGTTTGAATATATTGGCCTTGTTTATCGCCGCCACACTAATCAAGGGATAGCCCTCAATCTTTTTCCAGCTGACGAGTCTGGCCTGACGATCTATAAAATCGAGCTCTGATTCCTCGCGAATACCGTGATCTTCCAAAAACACAGGCTCACGAGAATAAAACGCATACGTTGCACCCACACCACCTTTGGACACGAGTAAAGGACCCTGCGTAAGGCGCACCGAGATAAAGTCTCCGGGCATCAGCGATGCAGCATTGTGAAAGCTGGCCAAATAGTCGGGCTCCGCAGCAATCAGTACAACACCATCAAAGCTACCATCGGACTTCTCAAAGCTTCGGCTAAAGCGGACGATTTGTTTGCCCTGAAATCCACCCCGTCCAGGTGAAGGCGGCAAAATATGGAGCTGCGACTTGGGTTGATCGCGATTTAATTTGAAGAAAAGGAGATCACCCATGTAAGTACCACTTGCCAGATTACGCGTGCTGCTGACGGCATAGCCTCGAGCATCAATGGCAGCAGGATAAATAGCATCTTGGTAGACACCACGATGAAACTGATCTTCCAAATCCAGCACCCCGGGCTTGTGCTCCCACTGGTACTTGATGGACATCGACAACTGATCGATTTGTGAGACGCTGCGCAAAACCTGCTCTGCATAACTTTCGGCACGCGCTGCGGCCTCACGTTCAGCCTGTTGAATCAGCTGTGCCCTGTCTATATCGATCTTCAGCCACACTGCACCAAACAATGCAGCGACCACCAGCGCACAGGCGAAGCCCCAGACGAGCGCGATACGCCGATTGGCGTATCGGATCTGGGATTCGGAATAGATGAATAAATCTTTCATCGAAAACAAGAGGTGGCTTGTAGTAGTGCGTTAATCGGTGAAATGAATCACCGCCCCTAATGTTTCGATTATGCAAGATATTTGAGGAAAATCAAAATTCCCTCAAAGAAACTTTTTACTGGCTTAGAACCAACGGATTACGAGCAATCGAGTGAAATGAAATGTTACTTATGGGGAAGATTTGCGTTCGCGCCGACTAGCTTCCTGCGTTTCGCGAAAAATCGGCAGATACACATAAGCAAGGGTTCCGCGATCATCGAGCTTGCTGAATTCAAGCTCAACATAAATTTTTTCTTCCCCACCACCCCACGCATAGGCCTCGGATGAGCGCTGAACGGGCTTGGGCTCTCCCCACTGTTTTTTTGCATAAGCCAGCAGTGCGGCGAAATCTTTATCTCCGCCGAACTCCATTTGCACAAAATAGAATCGGTCATCAGCAAAGCACAGGCGCAGATTCGTGACTGTGGTATCGCCTAACTGCGCCACACCTTCACCACTGCGATAGCATTTGTAGAGAGGCGTCTCCGCTAACTTCTTGGCTCCGGGCATAGCCGCAAGTGGCTCTGTCCAGCGCAACCCATCAAAGCCGCCAGGCAATTCTCCGGCGATTACCAGAACCGGCATCAGTAATAGAAAAAGTATTTTCTTCATGATCAGATTTAAGAGAGTCTATTTGTAAAAGTGTCAAAAAAAATGGCGCAGAGAGCTGCGCCATTGGTTAAGTCAGCGAGACATTATTTCCAAAGCGCGCACTTGGTCTCTTCTTTGGTCATGAAAGCCTTCTCACCTGGGATTACCTGAACTGGTTTGTAATAATCCCAATCGTACTTGGATTCAGCGGGAGATTTCACCTGCATGAGCGTCATGTCATGCACCATGCGACCATCGGGGCGCACGATACCGTTCTTGGTAAAGAAATCATTGATCGGAGTTGACTTCAATTTTCCCATCACCTTATCGCCATCTTCGTTGCCGAGCGCCTTGACCGCATTCAGGTAGAACGTCGCTGCCGAGTAATCGGCCGCATGAAGCATAGAAGGCGCTTTTTTGTTTTTATCCATGAACCTCTTCGACCAGGCACGGGTTTCTTCGTTGGTATCCCAATACCATCCATCGGTCAGATACATGCCCTGCGTGAGATCCAGTCCCAGCGCATGCACATCATTGACGAACATCAGCAAGCCGGCGAGCTTCATCTTTTTATTGATGCCGAATTCAGCAGCGGCCTTGATCGAATTGACCGTATCACCGCCCGCGTTAGCCAGTCCCAACACCTGTGCTTTGGATTTTTCAGCCTGCAGCAAAAACGATGAGAAGTCTGATGCCGCGAGCGGATGGCGCACCGAACCTATTACCCGACCACCATTTTTGGTCACGACGTCGGACGCATCTTTTTCCAGCGACATACCAAACACATAGTCTGCCGTCAGGAAGAACCAATCCTTCTGACCTTGCTGAACCAGCGCACCGGAAGTACCGCGAGCCACGGCCGCTGTGTCATACGCATAGTGAATGGTGTATGGGGTGCATTCTTCATTTGTCAGGCGCGATGTACCGGCACCGATAGCAATGAAAGGCTTTTTCTTTTCAGCAGCTACCTTGGCCATGGCCAGGCTGGTTGCGGAGTTGGTACCGCCAATCAGCAAATCCACACCTTGCTGGTCGAACCACTCGCGCGCCTTGCTGGCTGCGATGTCTGCTTTATTTTGATGGTCTGCCGATACAAATTCAATTTTCTTGCCGTTGACCTTGTCACCAAAATCCGCTATCGCCATCTTGATGGCTTCTGCACCTGCCGGACCATCGACGTCAGCATAGACACCGGACATATCGGTGATAAAACCAATCTTGACGGTATCACCATCATTGCTGCTGCTGGCGTTGTCAGCCTTTTGGCATGAGGTCAGAGTAAACACCGAAGCCAGTGCCGATACGGCGACCAGTGCACGGGTAGGATTCCTGAGTTTCAAAATCATCTCCTTATAGTTATTGATTTCAACATGAAAACGGTAGCGGGTTATGGGACCGCTTAGGCGGGAGCAATCTTAGCATGAGCCTCATTGGTAGCGCGCCGTCTGGCTGACGACTACGTCAAAGAAACGATCAGCAGTACCAGCCCTAGGTCTACAACCCGGGAACGTGCCGCCCCGGCCCATATCCAGATATCGAGCTTGGCTATCCATACCGATTTATCCATCGCTTACACGTAAATTTTTCCATGACCTAGGACCGGCGGCGCGTAACAGCGCAGTCTGAGCAGACCTCGGCTCTGGCACGTAGCTTGCAAAGTTATCTTTTGGCTGACTTCAGTCGGCCGATACATCAACTGGCATGCCAGCGCACCCTAACTGAATGGAGAGATTCATGGAAACCGAAATCCCGAACAGATCAACTGACACTTCAGGTAGGCGTCCAGATATCCGTACCTGTCAGGCTTCAGGTCTACGGGAAGAGTTATCCAATTTGAAAAATGATCTTGATGCTTTGATGTTGCACGCTTCAAACCTAAGCGAGAGCGAATTACGCGAAGCCCGTGATCGCATCATGACAAGTTTTTCTTCAATGCGACACGCCGCCAAAGGCATCGCAGAGCAAGCCACCCGGCAATTGAGTCTGGGACGCGACGTGACGGCGCACTATGTGCGGGAACGTCCCTTGCAATCCGTGCTGGTGGCGGCAGGCATGGGAATGCTGATCGGCATCCTACTTCGGCGTGACTAGAAACCAAATTACTCAGGACACTCAACCAGAGCTTGGAGAAGCTAATGCTGAAAGCACTACAAAGATCAAAGCAACTCTCTGTCATTGCCATGGACAGATTGGGTGACTACCTTGCGCTTCTACAGATTGAAATGAAACTTCAGGGGCGGGAGTTTGGTGCGCAACTGGCAGGTTACGTACTGGCATCGATGTCTGTTTTTTTCATGCTGCTCTTTATTGGTATTGCAATCATTGTGACTTTTTGGGATAGCGACTACCGCAATACAGCAGCATGGATGGTAGTGGGTCTCTACGCAGCCACTGCGGGCGCAGGTATCTCGCTGGCCCGGCAGCATGCTGGCCGCGGTACGGGCATGATGACCTTGCGGGATGAAATCAAACGTGACGTAGCGTTGGTCAGGGAAAGCTTATGAAAATATCGCTTGAGGAAGAACGTCGTGCACTGCTGGAAGAGATCGAAGCCAGACGCAGCTTTTATCGTCGTATGCTGAGCAGCGAGGGCAAAGAGCAGCAAACAGCAAGCACCGAAAGACAAGCCATCGGTCTGGCTAGGCCGCCGCATCACAACCAACTAGGGAAGTGGTTGCTGGATCACCCCTTGCAGGTGGCCGCAGGCGTTACGCTGCTGGTATGGCTGGGGCCACGCTTGATCAGACGCAGTCAACATATCTCGAAGCCTGTCACGCGGGCGACTACACCAGGCAAACATACTGGCATCCTGAAATCTATCGCAGGCACGATGCTGCTTTTACTCAGGGATCCACGGCAAATGCAAACGACCGCCAGTATGGTGGGCAGCGCCTGGCGCTGGATGCGCCGCCCGACAACCAAGCAAACTCACCCCCACGGAAGGAAACCTTATGCGTAAGTTCATCACATTGTTAAGCCTGACTGCTTCAATCATTAGTGGCTTGAGTATTTCTGGCTGCAACACAATGCGAGGATTCGGGAAAGATGTCGAACGCGGCGGAGAGCGTGTGCAAGACGCGGCCAAGCCCAAGCCGGAGTCAACACCACAACAAGGAAAGTAAGGGCGACTTCAAAGCACCATCAGTCCCGCCTGGACTAGACATTCAGGGGACGCATAAACCGAGGAGCGACTTACGTGCGAATCAGTCTTTATGCGATCCCATTGAAATTCAATATTGATATTCACCAAGGGGCGACCTACCGTTTCGCGTACAAATTCCTCGCAGGAAAATACAATTCGGGTGTCGAAACGAAAAACGGCTTGGTGTAAGGCGCTTTTCATTGCTTTGCTGACGACAGGCATTCGCTCAGCAGGCATACCGAAACCTGACAAGAGCGCAATGATCAACAAGGTCATTGGCAGTACGAACCATCTTCGCCATGTAATACGAGATCGCATCTCATGACACCCTATTGATCTGATAGGAAGAATAATCAGATCTGAAAAATCTACTGCAGCTGAGGATGACAAAGTAGACACGCCATCAATCAACTGAAGGTGAAATAGACCAGTCTTGCTAAATCCGAGTCGAAGTAAAGCGCTTGCCAAGGAATAGTGACCGTAGCCTTGCTGTTACTGGAATTCACATTCACAAAGCGAAGCTGACGACTACGAGCATCCACCAAAACTGAGCGCACCCTTCCGATCGCCTGCCCAGTGGCCGTAACCACTGGACAGGAGCGCAGCAAGTCAGTCGCCGCAGATTGCCCAGCTGCCATACAGTTGAAGCGCTTTCTTGTACTAGTCCCGTTCAGAGGTGCCTTGTCATTCGATGTCGTCAGCATAATTTCTCTCCATCGCCTGCGTTCTTAACAGCGCAATCATGCTCATGGCTGTGACATTAACAAGTCTTCATCCGTTCACAATATTCCTGACTCGGTTCGCTTCATCGTTGTGCCTTCTGTGGTCTCGGTCCAAGTGATTCTTCGCGCACCCATGGCACCGAGCGCACCACCCAGCAGGCTTAGCGCAAAGGCCAGCGCGACGGCACCAAAGGCAATCCAAGCAGCGTTACCTGCGCGCTGGATCGCACGGTTAGCCGCTTCACGCCCTGCGGGAGATGCTTGCTCGGGCGATCCGGACAAAATCAGCGCTTGATCCACAATGCCGGCTGCACGATCGCGCTGCACACCCATCGCGCTACTCATCTGATTGATGGCCTGATCACGACGACCAGCGCTGATATGCGCTTGCAGTGTGCTCAGTGATTCAGAACTCATATTGGTACCCATCTGACGATTGATCAAATTGGTGATACTGCTGCCCTGCGCACCCGGCAGGCCAGGATTCAGGCTAGAGAACAAGCCCGACAGCAATGAACCACCCGCTGATGTGGCGAGAAAAACAAAAAGTAATGTCGTGACAGCCCAAGTGACCACACCATGAAGTACACCATCCGTTTTTCGTTTTAGCCCCGACATGCGACCAGCCACATAGGTACCAATCAAAGCTGCAATCAGCATTGATAAACCTGCCCAAACCAGTGCGCCTGTCGCAGGGCCTTCGATGGCAGAGAGGCTGCCCAGTGACAGGCCGCTAGCAATACCCAGCAAGGTCAGTACGAGCTGCACCGAAACGCCCACCGCCACACCGGCCAAGACTGCGCCCCAGCGAATCACTGGAAACAATGGACGCCGCAGAATATTTTCTTGGGAAGTCACTGTTTCGCTCGGAAAACCCGAGCTACTCTCAATATGAATGGTTGCCATGGTTAGGTCTCCTTGCTGAGTTGAAGTGCGTAAGTTGAACTGCATAAGTTGAACTGCATGAGTTGAAATGTAGTCGCGCTACGTAAAAATTTTTTTAGCATGTCAAAAAACACCGTTGGTAATCTTTATGCGACCTCTAAGGTCAAGCATCAAACATGCCCGAGTCCATAAAGAGATCGGGATCCGTGATCACCAGTTAATTGAGAAGGTAAGGTCTGAGATCCGGCAACGGTAGTGCGGAGATTCTCTAAAGATATGTATGCAGGATCGTCAGATTTTTTTTCATGACGACCATAGTCTTCAAGACGGTTGTATAGCGTCTTGAGGCTGATCCCCAGCAAATCAGCAGCACGTTTTTTTACACCACCACACAGTGCCATCGTTGCAAAAATCAGCTTACGATCAACATCGGCTAACGATGTACCCACGGGTATGGACAAGGTGAGTTCGCTCGCGTAGCAGGAGGCGGGTGCAGGCTCGGGCATCTGCACATCAATCACCTGATCCGACAGAATGTAAGAACGATGAACGAAGTTGCGCAGCTCGCGTACATTACCCGGCCAATGGTGTGAGCGAATAAGGCCGATAGCAGATTCAGGTAGCGTCTTGGCAGTACCGTGAATTGAATTAAGTTCAGCAAGAAAATGGCGCGCTAGTAATTCAATATCGTGCGCGCGGTCACGCAAGGGCGGAATTCGAAGAGGAAAAACATTCAGCCGATGAAATAGGTCCAGTCTGAGCCGACCTTCGGCGATAGCACTCTCAGGATCACGGTTCGTTGCCGCGATGATGCGTACGTCGGCACTCATATTCTGATGACTACCAATGCGCATGAATGTACCGGTTTCCAGAACGCGTAGTAGCTTGACCTGCAAGCTCACCGGCATTTCGACAACTTCATCGAGAAACAACGTACCGCCACAAGCCCGCTCAAAGTAACCTTTGTGCTGACGATCAGCGCCAGTAAAGCTGCCCTTCTCATGACCAAAAATTTCACTTTCGATGAGTTGCGGTGAAATCGCACCGCAATTTATGGGAAGGAAAGGCTGATGATGACGAGGGCTTTGCGCGTGAATTTCTTTCGCAACCAACTCTTTACCAGTACCACTCTCCCCGAGTAAAAGCACAGTCGCCTCGGTGGGTGCCACACGGCGGATATGTTCAGACAGTGTTTGCATCGCGGCTGAGTCCCCCATCAATCGGGTAAAACTCAATTGTTGGCTAGCGTCCTTTGCGGCGACCGGCAATTCACGCAGCCATCGTCGGACACGATGCAGATCCAGCGGCTTGGTCAGATAGTCCATCGCGCCAAGACGCCAAGCATTAATGACAGCATCTACATTGGGATCAGCCATCATCAAAATCACCCTCATCCTGCTAGATTCCCCGCTGCAATCAAGTAGGCCGAGACCAGAGCCATCGCCAAGATGCTGAGCCGTAAAAATGATGTCAGGTCGCTGTAATGTGGTTTGTATCGAGGCCAGTCTGAGACTCGTCACTACGACACTGCTCAGACCTTCTTCGCGCGCCACCTCCCGCAAAAAATTGCTGGAAACGAGGTCCTCATCAACAATCAACACGTGCGGCATGGAACCCTGAGATATCTATGCGCGGTACTCAGACTTTTCAACGCGACCCACCACTGGAGCTGCCGCCCATGCTGTCCGATGAAGTATCGCCCGACGTGCCAGAGGCAGAGCCCGGACCGCTAAATGAACCTCTTTCACTCAAACCACTGCCGGGCATACCGCTAGGTGCGGCTGATGTACCGCTTGAACCGCTATCAGAACTACCGCCTGAAGGCGGTGTTGTCGTCGTACCGGGTTTGGTGTCCTTGTCCGCTGGTGGTGGCGTTGATGGTGTCGATGGCGTTGCTTCTGGCGTCGACTGTGCTGGTGGCGCTGCGGTACCGGGACCTGCTTGCTCCGTACCACCACCGCCACCACCACGATTGCAGGCAGCAAGACTGATCGCCATCAAACCCAACAAGACAAGCATTTTTGAACTATGCAATTTCAGATTCATTCCTATTCCTTTCAACTCACGGTAAAGTTGTCACCTATCTTCTTGACTTGGTCATCGTGCATAAGTTTCAACACTCGGGAAAGTCTTCTGCACAGCGACAAAGCAGATCGATATAGATCAAGACAGTCCACTAAAAGTAAAATAGCGGCCGGCATCCTTCGTTTGATATCAGACAGTGTTTTTTATGTGCGCTCGTGCAGATTGATTACTTTTAATTTTTATGGTCTGCAATGGCGCAATCAAGCTCTGCGATGCACTTCGGCCCACTCTACGGTAGCTCACAAGCGATGCTGTCTTTGTATCGACAGATTGAACGAGTCTCGACAACGGAGGCAACGGTATTTCTCGAGGGAGAGAGTGGCACGGGCAAAGAGCTTATTGCCCAGTCCATCCATTTCTCAGGTCAGCGCTCCGATAAGCAGTTTGTTGCAGTCAACTGTGGCGCGATTCCGGATCACCTGATTGAAGCGGCTTTGTTTGGGCACGAGAAAGGCAGCTTCACTGGCGCTTTGAGAATGCAGGCAGGTTATTTTGAACACGCATCAGGCGGCACGCTCTTTCTTGATGAGATCACCGAAATGCCGCCTGATCTGCAAGTCAAAATGCTCCGGGTTTTGGAGTGCGGAAATTTTTATCGTATCGGTGGCAGTGATGCCGTTCAGGTGAATGTTCGATTGATTGCAGCGACTAATCGCTCACTAAAAGATGCTGTACAGAAAGGCAGTCTGCGGCAGGATTTGATGTACCGGTTAGCGGTATTCCCCATACGGGTTCCTCCATTGCGCGAGCGTGGCAATGATACGGAATTACTGGCAAAGTATTTTCTAGAAGAACTGAATCGGGAAGCCGCTACTAGCAAGCGATTTTCAAGATCGGCTCTGGAGCAACTACACAGCCATCGCTGGCCCGGTAATGTACGCGAATTGAAAAATATGGTGCATCGCGCTTTTATTCTCTCTACGGACGTACTGACATTGGAGATTCCAACCGTCGCTGATAAAAAAATAACGCGGGTGATCGATGGCATTCTTGATTTCACTATCGGCACCGCATTAGCCGATGTACAGAAAGAAATTATTCTGGCGACACTGCATCATTACCGGGGCAACAAGCGTCTGACGGCCGAAACTTTGGGCATTAGCCTTAAAACTCTGTACAACCGCCTCAAAGCATACTAACGGCTTCCGCTGCACGCAGTAATACATCTGCATCGCCGCTCGCCAACTGCTTTGCGTCAGACAGGTTTTGACGAAAACGGCGCGCGCCGGGCAAACCAGTCATCAATCCCAACATATGGCGGGTGATACTGTTGAGTCTTGGTCCACCCGCGGTAAGCTGCGCACGAATATACGGCAGCATCGCATTGATTATCTGCACACGCGTGCGCGCGTGGCCGGATTCACCGTAATAACGTGAATCAAAATCGGCCATGAGGTAGGGGTTGTGATAAGCCTCACGACCGAGCATCACACCATCCACTTGAGTCAGATGAATATCAATCTCAGCCAGTGTTCGAATTCCGCCATTGATAATGATTTCCAGGTGCGGGAAATCTTTTTTCAGCTGGTAGGCATAGTCATAACGCAGCGGCGGAATTTCGCGATTTTCTTTGGGTGATAGTCCGGTGAGAATTGCATTACGCGCATGAACGATAAAGGTTTTGCATCCTGCATCTGCGACATGACCAACGAAGTCGCGCACAAAACCATAACTGTCTATATCATTGATGCCGATACGATGCTTTACAGTGACGTCAATATCTACAGCATCACGCATGGCCTTCACACAATCAGCTACCAGCGTAGGCTCGGCCATCAGGCAAGCGCCGAATGCGCCGCGCTGGACGCGCTCGGAGGGACAACCACAATTGAGATTGATCTCGTCATACCCCCATTGCTCCCCGAGTTTCGCGCACTGTGCAAGATCATCAGGCTCACTGCTACCCAACTGCAGGGCCACCGGGTGTTCCTCATCACTAAAATCAAGATGACGTGCCCTATCACCGTGAATGATCGCCCCGGTCGTGACCATCTCGGTATAGAGCCAGGTGTGACGCGTGATCTGCCGATGGAACATTCGGCAATGGCGATCGGTCCAGTCCATCATCGGTGCGACCGATAGACGTCGAGCGGGTAGCGGAGTTTTATCTTTCACGCGAGGCAGACTTTGATTCGGAAGCCGGCATTTTACCGGCTCTGACGCAGCCCTCGTGGCATACAGTAAAGTAACGGCTCGGGACAATTTACGACAACCTTCTGGTATCAATCTGAAATCATTCTGACCATGAGCCTCGATACTTCTCACTACTGGATGCCGTTTACGGCCAATCGGCAGTTCAAATCTCGCCCACGCCTACTGAAGGCTGCCAAGGGCATGTACTACACCGCCGAAGACGGACGCCAAATTCTCGATGGGACGGCTGGCTTGTGGTGTGTGAATGCCGGTCATGCCCATCCTAAAATCACCCAAGCCATCGTCGAGCAGGCGCAGACCATGGATTTCGGTACGCCATTCCAGATGGGGCATGTGAAAGCTTTCGAGGCCGCCAGCAGCTTGGCGGCCATGGCACCGGCTGATCTGAATCGTGTTTTCTTCTGTAATAGCGGCTCAGAGGCCGTCGACACCGCGTTGAAGATGGCGCTCGCGTATCACCGCATGCGCGGCGACGGTTTGCGCACCAAGCTGATTGGGCGTGAACGTGGCTATCACGGCGTGGGTTTCGGCGGGATCGCCGTCGGTGGCATCGCTGGCAACCGCAAGCACTTCGGCCCGGCTCTATCTGGCGTGGATCATCTGCGTCACCCACTCGATATCAACCGCAATGCTTTTGCGCGGGGCGTGCCTGAACACGGTGCTGAGATTGCTGACGAGTTCGAGCAGCGTCTGCTCGCACTGCATGACCCTGCCACGATAGCTGCACTGATCGTCGAACCAGTGCAGGGCTCGACCGGCGTGATCATTCCACCCAAAGGCTATCTGAACAAACTGCGTGCGGTATGTGACAAGTACGGCATCCTGCTGATCTTTGATGAAGTCATTACCGGATTTGGTCGAATAGGAACGGCGTTTGCGGCAAATTATTTTGATGTCATCCCCGACATCATCTGCTGTGCCAAAGGTTTGACGAATGCCGCGGTGCCGATGGGTGCAGTCATCGCTAAGCAAGCGATCTACGACGAATTCATGGCGCGCGCACCAGAGAACAGCATCGAGTTCTATCACGGCTATACCTACAGTGGTCATCCGCTGGCCAGTGCTGCGGCAATCGCCGCACTAGATGTTTATCGTGAAGAATCTCTGTTCAAGCGTGCGGCTTCTATGTCACCCGCATTTGAAAATGCTGCGCACGCACTGCGCGGTCTTCCGCACGTAAAAGACATTCGTAACATTGGATTGGTCTGTGCAATCGAACTTGAGCCTCGGTCCGGTAAGCCAACAGCACGCGCTTACGAAGTTTTCGAGCGCTGCTTCTGGGAGAAAAATGTCCTGATCAGAACCACCGGCGACATCATTGCGCTGTCACCACCATTGATCATCGACGAGGCGCAGATCAGCGCACTGTTCGGAGCGCTCAGCGACGTCCTTAAAACAACACATTAAAAAAGCGCCCGAAGGCGCTTTTTTAATAAGATACAATTTGACAAGATACAAAAGAGATCAAGCTGCTTCTCTTGAAGCCTTCTTGCGCTCATGCTCCTTCAGGAAACGTTTGCGCAAACGAATGCTCTTTGGCGTGATCTCGACCAGTTCATCATCATCGATAAACTCGACTGCATACTCGAGAGTCAAATCAATGGGCGGTACCAGTCTCACTGCTTCATCAGTACCCGAAGCTCGTACGTTCGTCAGCTGCTTGCCC
Organism: Oxalobacteraceae bacterium; assembly: GCA_947487325.1. Classification (GTDB taxonomy): domain Bacteria; phylum Pseudomonadota; class Gammaproteobacteria; order Burkholderiales; family Burkholderiaceae_D; genus Pernthalerella. The sequence goes on from CANKWG010000010.1 coordinate 12,790, forward strand.
TTGATCGGATTGACGACCAGATCGTTTTCACGCGAATGAATGCCGATGATCATTCCCTCATACACCGGGTCATTGTGACTGACGAACATGCGGCCACGCTCCTGTAATTTCCAGAGTGCATATGCAACAGCAGCGCCGTCATCTTGCGAGATGAGCACACCATTGCGACGGCCAGCGAGTTCACCTTTGTTAGGATCCACAGGGCCATAAGCGTCAAACACGTGGCTCATCAAGCCGGTACCGCGAGTCAGTGTCATGAATTCGCCCTGGAAACCGATCAGGCCGCGCGCTGGCATACGGTATTCAAGTCTCACACGTCCTTTGCCATCCGGTTGCATGTCCTGTAGATCACCACGGCGGCGACCCAGTTCTTCCATCACACCGCCCTGATGCGCCTCTTCCACATCAACGCTCAGATTTTCAAAGGGTTCCTGCCGCTCGCCATCGACCATCTTGAACACAACGCGCGGACGCGAGACAGCTAGCTCGTAACCTTCACGGCGCATGTTTTCCAACAAAATCGTCAGGTGGAGTTCACCACGGCCCGACACTTCAAAAATAGTGTCGTCATCGGTCGGTGACACACGCAATGCCACATTTGCCTTGAGCTCACGATCAAGGCGCTCACGCAGCTGACGGCTAGTGACGAACTTGCCTTCACGACCGGCCAGCGGCGAGGTATTGACCATGAAGTTCATAGTCAGGGTTGGCTCATCGACGGTCAGCATCGGCAACGCATCGGGGGTATCAACAGCACACACGGTGGTGCCTATGCCCAGTTCTTCAATACCGTTAATCAGTACAATGTCGCCTGCCCAAGCTTCAGTGGCAATTTCGCGCTCCAGACCTTTGAATTTCAGTACCTGATTAATACGTGCCTTGACCGGCGTGCCTTCAGGTCCGTTCATGATCACGACATCCTGCAACGCTTTGACACGGCCGCGACTGATACGGCCGATACCGATTTTGCCAACATAGGATGAATAATCAAGCGAGGAAATTTGTAACTGCAGCGGACCGTCCGGATCATCATCACGCACGGGAACGTGGCGCAGTACGGCATCAAACAGCGGCGTCATGTCGCCTTCACGCACATCGGAATCAAGGCTGGCATAACCATTCAGTGCGGAAGCAAAGACCACAGGGAAATCGAGCTGCTCTTCGGTAGCGCCGAGCTTGTCGAACAATTCAAAGGTCGCGTTGATCACCCACTCTGGACGCGCGCCGGGACGATCGATTTTGTTGACGACGACGATGGGCTTGAGGCCCAGCGCCAGCGCCTTGCGTGTCACAAAACGAGTCTGCGGCATCGGACCCTCAACCGCATCAACCAGCAGCAGCACCGAGTCAACCATCGAGAGCACTCGCTCTACCTCACCACCAAAGTCGGCGTGGCCCGGGGTGTCGACGATGTTGATGTGCGTGCCCTTGTATTCCACTGCGCAATTTTTCGCGAGGATGGTGATGCCACGCTCTTTTTCAAGGTCGTTGGAATCCATCACGCGGGTATCTACCTGCTGGTTTTCGCGGAAGGTACCGGACTGCCGCAGCAGCTGGTCAACCAGGGTGGTTTTGCCGTGGTCAACGTGGGCAATGATGGCGATGTTGCGCAAAGCGCGGTCGGTGTTTGACATGGGGAGATAGGCCGAAGCAGGAAAACCAAAGATTTTAACACCGAATTATGTCAATTTCGAGAAATTCCTTGCATTTTCAATGAGTTGCAAAAACATTGCGCTCGAAACGACAAAACATTTGTGAGGAACAAAATCATCCGAAAAGTTACACAAAAAGCATTGGTTGCGGCTGAAGCCAAACTTTCTGCCAAGTAGGAGACCTGAAGATGATCCGCCCTCACCTAAGGAATTTAAACCCGTGAGCAAATTAGACGCAAATCGGTCGCCTGAACGTCGTCTTGACGAATTCATCAAACAAATCTCAGCGCCTGAAATTAAAGAGAGTATCGATCAACCCGCCAAGGAAAGATCTCGCTGGATTAAATGGGGCTTCAATACCGCTGAAGCGACCATACCCGGTTATCAGGTAGTAAAAAAATCTGAAAGCAACATTTTCAACCGACTGCTGGACAGAATCGATACCGTGGCCGGCCAGGCGCGGCAAAAAGCGAACAGGGAAATAATCCGCATACTGGAAGATGGCGGCGTAAAGGTCACCAAAGAAATTAAAAGACACCTTCCTGATAAGCACAAATTGGGCAATGCAGCGAAATTAGCCTACGAGATAAAGTCGGCAATCGCCACGAAAGAGGCGGCAAAAAAAGAAACACAGGGAAAACTCAACCGAGAAATGCCAACGATTCTAAAAAATTATTTGAAAAAGTTTGGTGAAACGAACGAATCCGTGAGAAATATTCTCCGAAACAATTCCCTAGAAAAAAGCCAGTTTAATTTATGTATGCAACCCTTGTTTCAGGACTCGGTAAACTATTTTGTCCAAGATTTTCTGAGTAGTTTAAAAAAAATCAATGGCCCGATGACCGAAGATCAATTAAAGCAGCTAATACACCAACAGCAGAGTAAATTTTTTCAGGCTATTGTGGAGTCAAAGCCATGGGAGACCGTGAAATCAATGTTTGAGGATGAATGCGTCAATGCGGCTTTCGACTTACAGGATTCTAAAATTTTTAATATAACTCAAAGGACTGAATTCATTCACTCTACTAAAAATTTAAGTTCTTCAATACTGACGTTTGCAAGTCTGAGTTCTTTTCTGGCCGACGCGGCTGCAAGCTCCGCAAACGAGTTAAATACAGAATTTAGCCGTCTTCTGAATACGAAAAATCAAAATGAAATTATAAAAATGACAGGATATTTTTCAGGTTGCTTGAACACAATCGCCGCCGAGTCTGCAACTAAAAATGTGTAAGTGCCGGTGGCCGGTCAACCTCTTACCGAACAACCGGCAGGTCTTCGCATCGCATGGGGTGGTTCATTACGACAATGAAACGACACGCTCCGGGATCAGCTAATTGCTGATCAACCGCTCCGGCTGCAACACCCCTTCGGGAGACAGCTGCGCAACGCCCAGCAACGCCTGACAATCATCAATCACTCGGATTCGACCGCAATAATCGGCAGGAAAATCGATACCCTCTCGCTGCAGTGCGATACGCTGCCCCTGCCTGAAACGGCTGGCCAGCGCAGATGGCAACACCACCGTCACGAGTTCAGACAAGAGCCTGTCAACGAGTAAGAGCGTATTTTTACGATCAGCATCCGACAGAGCTTCCAGCGCAGCCAGTGTCAATCCGTCTGCAATGGAGAGATTACCGGTCCCGATACGCCGCAACGCTACCAGATGCGCGCCACAGCCCAGCGCCCGACCAATATCCTCACCGAGCACCCGAACATAGGTCCCTTTGCTGCACCGGACACGAATCTGAATATCGGGAGAGGCAAATGAAACCAGCTCAAGCTCGTGAATCGTGACAGCTCTGGCGTCGCGCTCCAGCGTCTTGCCTTCACGCGCATACGCGTACAGAGGTTTACCGTCACGTTTCAAGGCAGAGTACATCGGCGGTATTTGATCGATAGGACCACGAAATTTATCTAGAACCGACTCGATCTGAGTCCGTTGCACATCAACTTCGCGCGTCTCGAGCACTTCCCCTTCAGGGTCACCGGTCGTGGTTGTTACGCCCAGACGGATGGTCGCTTCGTATGTCTTGTCAGCATCGAGCAGATCGCTTGAAAATTTGGTGGCTTCGCCAAAGCACAGCGGCAAGAGGCCTGTCGCAAAAGGATCAAGCGTTCCGGTGTGACCAGCTTTCTCAGCATTCAGCAACCACTTGGCCTTTGCCAGCGCCTGTGCACTGGAAATGCCTTCAGGCTTATCGAGCAGAAGCACCCCGTGAACAGGGACGCGCTTGCGCTTGGCTGGCTGGCTCATGAATGGAAATTACGCGGAGATGTGCGATTTACTGCTCGTCCGCATCTTTGGCGCGGGTCGCATTGGCTTCATCGATCAATTTCGACAAGGCGGCGCCACGCGAGGTAGAGATGTCGTGCACGAAATGCAGTTCAGGCAGCGTATGAATACTCAATCGCTTACCCAACTGATTACGCAAAAATCCGGAGGCGGTCTGCAGACCTTTGAGTGTGTTTTGCACAGCGGCCGGATCATCAACGAGCGTGGTGAAGAAGACTTTCGCGTGCGCGTAGTCTGGGGTGAGCTGAACTTCAGTCAGCGTGATCATTCCGACACGTGGATCTTTGAGCTCCATGGCGATCAGTTCTGCGAGATCGCGCTGGATTTGGTCTGCGACGCGCTGGCCTCGGCCGGGGATGGATTTGCTGTGCTTGGCCATGGATGGATGGGGTTAAAAAATGTGGCTTAAAGACACTGAATCCCTGCCTGAACCCATGAATGTCCGGAATACTTTTTTAGGCAAGGGTACTGAGTTCGTATTGATTTGTGAGTCCATTAATTCTGGAACACGATCAAGAATTTTTAAGGGTATTCGACGAAAGTCACTGGATCCCGGCCTGCGCCGGGATGACAGTAGTTGTTGAGGCGGATTCAAAATCTCCACCATCATCCCGGCGCAGGCCGGGACCCACCGACTTCATCTTTACTGCATCAGAGGGTACGCGCGACTTCCTGGACTTCGAACACTTCGAGCTGGTCGCCTTCTTTGATGTCGTTGTAGTTCTTCAGTGACAAACCACATTCGAAGCCGGATTTCACTTCCTTCACGTCATCCTTGAAGCGTTTGAGCGAATCCAGCTCGCCGGTCCAGAGCACGACGTTGTCGCGCAACAGACGCACATGCGCGCCACGCTTGACCATGCCCTCAAGCACATAGCAACCGGCAATCGCGCCGACTTTGCTGACCAAGAAGACCTGTCGAATCTCGACCAGGCCCAACGAGCTTTCGCGCTTCTCTGGCGAGAGCATGCCGCTCATCGCAGCCTTGATCTCATCAATCGCGTCGTAAATGATGTTGTAGTAGCGGATATCAATACCACTGCCTTCGGCCAATTTGCGCGCCGATGCGTCTGCACGCACATTGAAACCAATGATGACGGCCTTGGAGGCCAACGCCAGATTGACATCGGATTCGCTGATACCGCCCACCGCTGCATGCACAACCTGCACACGCACTTCGCTGGTGGAAAGTTTTTGCATGGAGCTGACCAGCGCTTCCTGCGAACCCTGCACATCAGATTTGATGATGAGGGCGAGATTCTTGACTTCGCCTTCGGCCATCTGTTCGAACATGTTTTCGAGTTTAGCGGCCTGCTGTTTGGCGAGCTTCACATCGCGGTACTTGCCTTGTCTGAACAAGGCGATTTCACGCGCCTTGCGCTCGTCGGTCAGCACCATAGCTTCTTCACCGGCCGCCGGCACTTCGGTCAGACCTTGAATTTCAACTGGAATCGAAGGCCCTGCTTCGGTAATTGATTTGCCGTTTTCGTCCAGCATGGCGCGTACGCGACCGTAGGACGAGCCTGCCAACACAATGTCACCGCGCTTCAATGTACCGGACTGCACCATGATGGTGGCGACCGGACCACGGCCCTTGTCGAGTTTCGCTTCGATAACCAAACCTTTGGCAGGCGCATCGACAGCAGCTTTGAGTTCAAGAACTTCAGCCTGCAACAACACGTTCTCAAGCAGGGTATCAATGCCCTCGCCGGTTTTTGCGGACACCGAGATGAACGGAGATTCGCCACCGTATTCTTCAGGCACCACTTGTTCGGCGACGAGCTCCTGCTTGACGCGATCAGGGTTAGCACCCGGTTTGTCGATCTTGTTAACCGCCACAACAAGCGGCACGCCAGCCGCTTTTGCGTGTGCAATCGCTTCTTTAGTCTGCGGCATCACGCCGTCATCGGCAGCCACCACCAGAATGACGATATCGGTCGCCTTTGCACCACGAGCACGCATGGCGGTAAACGCCTCGTGACCCGGAGTATCGAGGAAGGTGATCATGCCGCGCGGCGTTTCAACGTGGTAGGCGCCAATGTGCTGAGTAATACCACCCGCCTCGCCAGACGCTACCTTCGCACGTCGGATGTAATCAAGCAGCGAAGTCTTGCCGTGGTCGACGTGGCCCATGACGGTCACAACCGGAGCACGCGGCAGTAATTCAGCGTCGACGTTCTCGGTACCCACGTCAAGCAGCGCTTCGGGATCGTCGAGTTTGGCGGCGTGTGCGATGTGGCCCATTTCTTCGACCAGGATCATCGCAGTTTCCTGATCCAGCACCTGATTGATGGTGACCATCTGACCCAGTTTCATCAGTTGCTTAATGACCTCGGAGGCCTTGACGGCCATTTTGTGCGCCAGCTCAGCGACGGTAATTGTTTCAGGTACATGCACTTCACGAACGACGGCTTCGGTCGGTTGCTGGAAGTTGGTTTCGCGATCTTCATTGCTGGTGTTGCGACGGCCGCGAGGACCTGCACGCCAACCATCACGACCGCCACCACCGCCGGGGCCACGCGTCTTGAGACCGCCAGGGCTGCGTTTCTTTGCATCGTCCTGCCAGGTCGATGAAACATTGGCGGACTTGATGGATTTCTTCTCACCAGGCTTCTTGTCGTCTTTTTTCTCGCCAGGCTTTTTATCAGCAGGGCGATGTAAAGTACCTTCGGCACGAGCTGCGGGTGCAACGGGTTCGGGTGCCTTGATGACCTTGCGCGGGGTGCTCATCATCATCTTGATTTGCGCAACTTCGTCAGCCACAGCTTTGCGCGCTTCTTCGGTGGCGCTTGCGCGCTCACTTGCCTCTTTCAGCAGCTGTTGGGCTTCTGCATTCGGTTCGGCAGTGACTTGCTGTTGCTGCGCCTGAGCGAGCGCTGCATCCGCCGCCTTTTCAGCTTCTCTCTGCGCTTCGAGTTTGGCGAGTCGCTCCTGTTTCTCACGCAGCTCGGCTTCTTGTCTTGCGATCAGCTCTGCCTGACGGCGAGCTTCCTCGTCACGCCGTGCCTGCTCGGCTTCGTCAATGATCGGAGCTTTGGCTGCTTCTGGTTCATGCGCAACCGGCGCATCGTCGCGTTTGACGAAAGTACGCTTCTTGCGAACTTCAACCTGAATGGTACGTGACTTGCCACTGGAATCGGCCTGCTTGATTTCGGTAGTTTCTTTGCGGGTCAGCGTGATTTTTTTCTTTTCGCCATCGGCCGCGGCACCGTGAACTTTGCGCAAATGCCCGAGCAGCTTGTCCTTGTCTTCTTTGGACAGCGTGTCTTCAACCGAGCTTTTATCGACGCCAGCATCCTTGAGCTGCTTGAGCAGCAAGTCAGCGGGCATTTTCAGCTCGGTGGCAAATTGGGCGACATTGTTACTTGCCATTAAGTCCTCTTTTCTAGTGATGCTTTTGCGAAGGTTTCAGGTCCGGGGAGCTTACTTACTCTCAACGAGGCTCCAGACGTAGGCCTGCAGGGCCTTCGCACGGTCATCATATTTCGCGTCAATCAGTTTCATCTCATCGTCCGTCACATCGCTGAACTCGTGTTCGATCAACTGACGCGCACGATCTGCAGACAAGGCCAGAATCGCACCGAATTCGTCGTAAGCGAGACCGGAGAATGCATCCAGAGTTTTCACACCGGCGAGACCAAGCTTGCCTGCAGTGACACGATCCATGCCCTCGAGATTGATGAGCGCATCTTCCATACCCCCGAGACCTTCCTCGTAGGCGATTGCTTCGGTGACGAGCGCATCGCGCGCACGGTTGCGCAGTTCATTCACGGTGTCTTCGTCGAAAGCTTCGATTTCCAGCATTTCGGTGATGGGCACATAAGCGATTTCTTCAAGCGTGGAAAAACCTTCTTGCGCAAGAATGTCGGCAACTTCCTCGTCGACATCGAGTTTTTCCATGAACAGACCGCGAATCACCGCAGTCTCCGAGGCTGCCTTATCGGCCGACTCTTCAGCGGTCATGATGTTGATCTGCCAGCCTGTCAGCTCGCTGGCCAAACGAACGTTTTGACCACCGCGACCAATCGCAATCGCCAGGTTTTCTTCGTCGACCACAACATCCATCGCATGCTTGTCTTCGTCCACCACGATGGATGAGACGTTGGCTGGTGCCAGTGCGCCAATGACAAACTGCGCCGGGTCATCCGACCAAAGCACGATGTCCACGCGCTCACCGCCCAGTTCGCCGGTCACACTCTGTACACGTGAACCGCGCATACCAACACAGGTACCGATAGGATCAATGCGTTTGTCGCTGGTGAAAACGGCAATCTTGGCGCGCACACCCGAGTCCCGGGCGGCGGATTTAATCTGAAGCAGTCCCTGCTCGATCTCGGGAACTTCGACCTCGAAAAGCTTCATGATGAATTCAGGTGCTGTGCGCGAGAGGATGACCTGAGGGCCGCGTGCATTGCGATCAATCCGCAGAATGTAAGCACGTACTCGGTCGCCTATGCGCAAATTCTCTTTGGGGATCATCTGATCGCGCGGCAAACGGGCTTCGATCTTGCCGGACTCAACGATGGCATCACCGCGCTCCATGCGCTTGATGGTGCCCGTCACGAGCACGTCGCCACGCTCTAGGAAGTCGGCAAGAATCTGCTCGCGCTCGGCATCGCGAATGCGCTGCAATACGACTTGTTTGGTGTCTTGGGCAAAACGGCGACCGAACTCCACAGATTCAATCGGCT
>CANKWG010000011.1 GCA_947487325.1 Oxalobacteraceae bacterium
GGCGTGGCCGAGGTCATCATGGCCGTGCCCACCCCCGATGGCGTGCAACATCCGCTGGTGCTTGCCGCCGCAGAAATCGCCGGGGTTGATCGCGTGTTCACGATAGGCGGTGCGCAGGCCGTTGCTGCGCTCGCTTATGGCACGCACACCATTCCGCAGGTCGACAAGATCGTCGGCCCCGGTAATGCCTATGTCGCGGCCGCCAAGCGCCGGGTGTTCGGTGTGGTGGGTATCGACATGATTGCCGGTCCTTCCGAGATTCTGGTGCTGGCTGACGGCAGCACTGATCCTGACTGGGTCGCGATGGATTTGTTTTCACAAGCCGAGCATGATGAGCTCGCGCAATCCATTCTGGTCTGTCCCGATGCCGCTTATCTGGCGCGCGTGGCTGATAGCGTTAATCGCCAGCTCGATGACATGCCACGCAAAGAGGTGATTCGCACATCGCTCACGAATCGCGGCGCTATGATCAAGGTGCGCGACATGGACGAGGCCTGCGACATCGCCAACCTGATCGCAGCGGAGCATCTGGAGATCTCGGCGATGGAACCTAAACGATGGGCCGACAAGATCCGGCATGCGGGCGCGATGTTCTTGGGGCGCTACTCATCTGAATCGCTGGGCGACTATTGCGCTGGCCCCAATCACGTGCTGCCCACATCACGCACGGCACGCTTCTCCTCGCCGCTGGGTGTTTATGATTTTCAGAAGCGCTCATCGATTTTGCATGTCAGCGAGGCAGGTGCGCAAACACTGGGGCGCGTCGCCGCCGAGCTGGCCTATGGCGAAGGCTTGCAAGCGCATGCACGTTCTGCCGAATTTCGAATGAAATGAGCGGGTCATGTCCCTGACTGAAAACATCATTCGCGCCGATGTGCGCGCGCTCTCGGCGTATCACGTGCCAGACGCTTCGGGTCTGATCAAGCTCGATGCGATGGAAAATCCGTATACCCTGCCAGCCGATCTGCAGCAGGCGCTCGGCCAGCGGCTGGCGGCCGTTGCCCTGAACCGCTACCCCGTGCCGGCCTATGCGGGTCTCAAAGCAGCGATTCGCAGCCAGCTAGGTGTGCCCGCAGGGTTCGATGTGGTGTTGGGCAATGGCTCGGATGAATTGATCAGCATTGTCTCGGTGGCCTGTGCGAAACCCGGAGCGAAGGTTCTGGCGCCGCTACCCGGTTTTGTGATGTATGCGATGTCGGCGCAGTTGGCCGGCATGGAATTCATCGGTGTGCCCCTAAAATCTGATCTGACGCTGGATCTGGATGCGATGCTCACCGCCATTCGTACTCACCGTCCTGCGATTACGTATCTGGCCTACCCGAACAACCCGACCGGCAATCTGTTTGACCCCGATGCCATCCTGGCGGTGCTTGGTGAGGTCGGTGACAGCGGCGTCGTGATTGTTGACGAGGCCTATCAGCCATTTGCGGGCACCACCTTCATGCCGCGTCTGAGCGAGCACAATAATCTGATCGTGATGCGCACCATCTCCAAGCAGGGTTTGGCGGGTATCCGTCTGGGCTATATGTCGGCCGCGCCCGCCTTGCTTGCCGAATTCGACAAGGTCCGTCCTCCCTACAACATTAATGTGCTGACCGAGGCGACGGCCACATTCGTACTGGAGCACCGCGATGTGCTGGACCAACAGGCATTGGCTATCTGCAACGAGCGTGCTTCCCTGTTGGCCGCATTGTCAGCAATTCCCGGTATCCACGTGTTTCCGTCCGCGGCAAATTTCATACTGCTGCGCATTGAGCGGCCGGGCCTCAGCGGCACCCAGGTCTTCGATCGTCTGTTGGCGCAGAAGGTATTGGTGAAAAATGTCGGTAAAATGCACGCGCTGCTGGAGAATTGTCTACGGGTGACCGTGAGCACGCCGGCAGAAAACGCGCTCTTTCTGGCGGCGCTGCAATCGAGCCTGAATCCCTGACACCACTCATCATGTCCATGCCACGCACAGCAGAAGTCGTTCGCGACACCAGCGAGACCCAGATCCGGGTTGCGATCAACCTCGACGGTACCGGTCAGCAAAAGCTCAATACCGGTGTACCTTTCCTTGACCACATGCTGGACCAGATCGCACGTCATGGTCTCATCGATCTCGATATCGAAGCCAAAGGTGATCTGCACATCGATGCCCACCATACGGTGGAAGACGTCGGCATCACGCTAGGTCAGGCATTTGCTCGCGCGATAGGTGATAAAAAAGGCATACGTCGTTATGGCCATGCCTATGTGCCGTTGGATGAAGCCTTGTCGCGGGTTGTAATCGATTTTTCAGGTCGTCCCGGACTTGAATTCCATGTGCCGTTCAAACGCTCCATGATCGGTTCTTTCGATGTGGACCTGACCCATGAGTTCTTTCAGGGTTTCGTTAATCACGCGAACATGACCCTGCATATTGACAATCTGCGCGGTGAAAATGCGCACCATCAGTGCGAAACGGTGTTCAAGGCATTTGGCCGGGCCTTGCGTATGGCGGCCGAACTGGACCCCCGCGCGGCCGGCATCATTCCTTCCACCAAGGGCAGTCTCTGATCGATGTCAGCCGCAGTCTTTGCGGCTAAATCACACGACAGTCCTCGCCAATGTCATGAATAAAATCGTCGTCGTCGATTACGGTATGGGCAACCTTCGCTCGGTGGCCCAGGCGCTGATGCATGTCGCGCCCGAGGCTGAGGTTCGTATATCCGGCGACCCGGACATAATTCGTCAGGCCGATCGTGTTGTGTTGCCGGGGCAGGGCGCGATGCCTGACTGCATGCGTTCTTTGCGCGAATCCGGCCTGCTCGACGCGCTCCTGGAGGCGGCCAGAAACAAGCCCTTGTTTGGCGTGTGCGTGGGTGAGCAAATGCTGTTTGATGTCAGCGAAGAAGGCGATGCCAGCTGCCTTGGGCTAATGCCCGGGAAGGTCGTGCGTTTTCAGCTGGATGGCCAGCTGCAGCCGGACGGCTCGCGCTTCAAGGTGCCACAGATGGGTTGGAACAGCGTACAGATCAGGCACAATCATCCCTTATGGGATGGTGTGGCCGAGAACAGCTACTTTTATTTCGTCCACAGCTATTACGCCGTACCGGAAAACTCGGCGCATGTACTTGCCGAGAGTGTGTACGGCGCTCCATTTTGTTGCGCTGCAGGAAGAGATAACATTTTTGCGACCCAGTTCCACCCTGAAAAAAGTGCATCGGCTGGTTTGCAGCTTTATAAAAATTTTGTACATTGGAACCCTTGATTCGCGTCCGCGGTATCCGCCTTGCCTCAACTCTTGATTAACTCTTCTCACTGCCAGTAGCCATGCTGCTTATACCTGCTATCGACCTCAAAGACGGCCAATGCGTACGCCTTAAACAAGGTGACATGGATCAGGTCACGGTCTTTTCCGAAGATCCTGCCCAGATGGCCCGCCACTGGCTCGAGCAGGGTGCCCGGCGCCTGCATTTGGTCGATCTCAATGGTGCATTTGCCGGCAAGCCGAAAAATGAGCCAGCGATCAAAGCCATCCTCGCGGCGGTACGTGGCTATGCTGATGAGCACGACATTGATGAGATCCCCGTGCAACTCGGTGGCGGTATACGTGATCTCGATACCATCGAGCGCTACCTAGACGATGGCATCTCCTACATCATCATTGGTACTGCTGCGGTAAAAAATCCAGGCTTCCTGCATGACGCTTGCAGTGCCTTCCCGGGTCAAATCATCGTTGGACTTGATGCCAAAGACGGCAAGGTTGCAACGGATGGCTGGAGCAAGCTCTCTGGCCATGAAGTCATTGATCTTGCTAAAAAATTCGAAGACTATGGCTGCGAAGCGATTGTCTATACCGACATCGGTCGCGACGGCATGATGAAGGGTGTCAACATCGAAGCAACCGTCAAGTTAGCTCAGAGTATGAAGATTCCCGTTATCGCATCGGGTGGCGTTCACGATATCAAGGATGTCGAGGCCCTATGTGCCGTTCAGGACGAAGGCATCGAAGGGGTGATCTGCGGTCGTTCTATTTACGAAGGCACGCTCGATCTCAGTCAGGCACAACGACGTGCCGATGAACTCTCCGGCGAACTCGACGAAGACTCGGAAGACACGGAAGACACCAAAGACTGACATGACCCTTGCCAAGCGCATTATTCCCTGTCTGGATGTGACTGCCGGGCGGGTCGTCAAAGGGGTCAATTTCGTCGAACTGCGCGATGCGGGTGATCCGGTTGAAATTGCGCGCCGCTATGACGAGCAGGGCGCAGACGAAATTACCTTTCTCGATATCACAGCATCGTCTGATGATCGTGATCTCATCTTGCACATCATTGAAGCAGTAGCTTCACAAGTCTTCATTCCGCTGACGGTGGGCGGTGGCGTGCGCGTAGTTGATGACGTCCGCCGTCTGCTCAATGCCGGCGCGGATAAAGTCAGCATGAACACCTCGGCAGTCACCAATCCCCAGCTCGTCGCTGATGCGGCCGACAAGTATGGCTCGCAATGTATCGTGGTGGCGATTGACGCCAAGCGTTCAGACGCGGGTCATTGGGAAGTATTCACGCATGGTGGTCGGCGTGCAACCGGACTGGATGTGGTCGAATGGGCGCGCAAGATGCAGTCCTTGGGTGCCGGTGAAATTCTGTTGACCAGCATGGACAGGGACGGCACTCGCTCGGGTTTCGATTTGCCGCTCACGCGCGCCGTATCGGATGCCGTATCGATTCCAGTGATTGCGTCCGGTGGCGTCGGCACGCTACAGGATCTCGCTGATGGCATTACCGAAGGTCATGCAGATGCCGTGCTCGCAGCGAGCATTTTTCACTATCAACATCACACGGTGCAGGAAGCCAAGCAATTCATGGCTGCCTTGGGCATACCTATGAGGCTGACATGATTGCGCGCACCAAATGGTTGAATCGCATTCATTGGGATGAAAATGGACTCGTGCCTGTGATTGCGCAGGAAGTCGGTACCAACGAAGTGCTGATGTTCGCGTGGATGAACCGGGATGCGCTGGCGCGGACGGTGGAACTGGGTCAGGCGGTCTACTGGAGTCGCTCTCGCAAAAAACTCTGGCACAAGGGCGAAGAATCCGGGCATTTCCAGGAAGTGCAGGAAATACGGGTTGATTGCGATCAGGACGTGTTGCTACTTAAAGTGAAGCAAGTGGGTGATATTGCCTGCCACACGGGCCGACATTCCTGTTTCTTCAGTAAATTCGAGCACAATGGTGATGAGTCGGACTGGATCGAAGTCGATCCGGTACTGAAAAACCCGGACGATATCTACAAATAAAATATGAGCGACGTTCTTTCGCGCCTGGCGCAAGTGATCGAGTCACGCAAACCCGAAGCAGGCGGTAACCCCGAGACGTCTTATGTCTCGCGACTGTTCGATAAGGGCGATGACGCTATTTTGAAGAAAATCGGCGAAGAGGCCACCGAGACTGTTATGGCTGCCAAGGACGTGCGCGCGGGTGCTGACGCCAGCAAGCTAGTGTATGAATGCGCCGACCTGTGGTTCCACTCGCTGATCATGCTCGCGCGTTTTGATCTCAGTCCTCAGCAAGTGCTTGACGAACTGGCGCGTCGCGAGGGTTTATCGGGTATTGAGGAAATGGCGAATCGCAAATTGAAGGAACGCGAGCAAAACGAACGGAAAACCTGAGTCACTCAATGTGGATCCGGTGGCAGACAGACTCCCGATAGCTTCATTTGGATTCGCACAACACGGCCCTCGCGCCTTAAAACACAAAGAAAGTGAGCCAAATCGTGGATAACTGCATTTTTTGCAAGATCGCTGCCGGTAAAATTCCCGCGAAGACTGTCTATGAAGACGATGATGTCATTGCTTTCCATGACATTAATCCGGCCGCGCCGGTCCATGTGCTGATTGTCCCCCGCGAGCATATTCCAACGCTGGCTGATGCTAATGAGAATCACACGGCATTGTTGGGTAAAATGATGCTGCTTGCGCCGAAACTGGCGGCGGAGCTGGGTGGAGGCTATAGTCACACGCCCGAGGGTCCGATGGGGGGATTCAAAACACTGGTTAATAGCGGTCCTGATGGCGGTCAGGAGGTGTACCATCTCCATCTGCACATCATGGGCGGTCCCCGGCCATGGCGCAGCGAACGGTGATTTTTTCCGTGAAATTATTTATTAGATGAGAGCCTGCGGGTTCGGCTAGGAGATACAAATGGGTTCGTTCAGTATTTGGCACTGGGTCATCGTGCTGGTAATTGTCATGCTGGTGTTTGGTACCAAGAAATTGGGCAATATCGGTTCCGACCTAGGCAAGGCTGTCAAAGGTTTCAAGGATGGCGTTAAACCCCCCGAAGATGAAAAAGGTGGATCGCCGTCGCAGGTGACGGACAAGGCCACCATCGACGTCGAAGCACGCGAAAAATCCAAGAGCTGATACTGCCTTCCATCAAGCGCGATAGCGGCCGATGCCGGCCGCGCGCCTTCCTCCTGATCCTCTGTCCCGATGATTGACCTTGGTCTTACCAAAATCGCGCTGATCGGTGCGGTTGCGCTAGTCGTGATTGGCCCTGAGAAGCTGCCAGCGGTGGCCCGCATGGCGGGTACCCTTTGGGGGCGTGCGCAGCGGTACATGAGCAGTGTGAAGGCCGAAGTCAACCGCGAGATGCAGATGGAGGAGCTCAACAAGATGCACTCCGGCTTCGTGAATGCCACCTCCAAAATCAACCAGACGCTCAGCCAGAGTTTGTCGGAGGTTCAGCAAAATTTTACCGAGGCTAGTGACTCGCTGACTGAAGCAATGGCCGAAGCCAATCAGGCCTACACAGGCTACAGCGACGCCTTGCGTGTGCCCACCGATGAAGATCTGGCTGCCAAGCGGCGCGATTTCAGGAAGAAAAAACTGTCACAAACTTCTTCATTGCCGATCTGGTTCAAACGATCGACGGGTCGCAAGACGCGTGTGATTTCTGGTGCGGCGAGAGTCGCGCGCTACCGCCCAAACATTGGTAGAACCATCAGGTTTTTCAACTAAAGCATGGCTGACGATAACGCCCCCGGCATACAGGAGACCTTCATCTCCCATCTGATCGAGTTGCGCACGCGACTCGTGCGCGCGTCGGCCGTGGTGCTGGTGGTGTTTATTGTTTTGTTTGCGGTGTGGCCGGGTGCGGCTGCCGTCTACGATTTTCTCGCGCAGCCCATGATGAAAGCACTGCCTGAGGGATCGAAAATGATCGCCACGGGCGTCATCACGCCTTTCATGGTGCCCATGAAGGTGACGATGATGCTGGCGCTGATGATCTCGTTACCATGGGTGCTCTATCAGGCCTGGGCCTTCGTCGCGCCAGGACTCTATACGCACGAAAAACGTCTGGTGGCGCCCCTGATCATCTCCTCTTCGGCGTTGTTCATACTCGGCGTGGCGTTTTGCTATTACTTTGTGTTCGGCACCGTTTTTAAATTCATCAACGAATTTGCACCGAAATCGATTTCGGTCGCGCCGGATATCGAGAATTATCTCGATTTTGTACTCACCATGTGCCTAGCTTTCGGTCTGACTTTCGAAGTACCAGTCGTTGTGATCGTTCTAGTTCGCATGGGCCTGGTCACCGTTGAGAAACTTAAATCCATCCGCCCGTATGTGATCGTGGGCGCATTCGTGATCGCGGCGGTCGTGACGCCGCCTGATGTCATGAGCCAGTTGTTTCTGGCCATACCACTGTGCGTGCTTTACGAGCTTGGTTTGCTGCTGGCGCCGTTGTTTGAGAAAGCGACGCAGGCACCTGAGGAAACTGTCTGATCCTTTTGTTCAGGGTGTGGGTCCGGCTGCCCTTAGCCACTTCACCAGCGGCGCTGAAGCTTTAAAATCCGCGAGCAGCAAGTCGGGTAGTTTTTCTGGCGACATTTTCGTCACACTGACTTCCCGCCGAACCATATAACTCTTCAGTTTCAAAAATTCCGGATGCGGCGCATCGGCGTCAAAGCCTTTGGGCAAACGTATCAGCTTGTCTCTTTCCATCAAGCCGCCGAAGGCAGAGTGCATTCCCTTGTCCCGTAAGAGACGTTGAAAGCCCGCAGCATCATTGACAATATGCTGACGCACGGCTCGCAGGCGATCAGCGGGTGGTCCGTATTCGCCGCCGGCTGAAAACAAAACGCCTCGGGCATCGATATGGAAATAGTAGGCTGGCCCACCACCCTGGCTGGGTTTTTTGAGGCCGCTTGCGGTGATTGCTGCCGAAAAAGTGGTTTTATAGGGTGGTTTGCCGCGCGCGAAGCGCAGATCCCGGTTCACTCTGAACATCGCTTTTTTCGGATTGCAATGCGCAATGACTGGATCGAAACGCGTGATACCGGCTATCAGTGTCTCGACCAGCGTCAGTAACTCACCGCGCAGAATGTCATAGCGTGGTTTGTTCATCACAAACCACGCACGATTATTATTTTCTTCCAGCTCGGACAAGAACTGAACTAGGTCTCGAAGGTGCATGAAATTTACTCGCTCTCCATGGGGCGACGCGGTTTTGAGCGTGGCCTGCGTCCCACCGTAATGTCGATGGCGGCTTCTTGTGATTTGCGTAATACAGTCAGACGTACTTTCTCGCCGGGCGTGAGTTGCGCAACCAGATTGAGCATTGACACCGTATCGGAGACGGGCTTGTCGGCTACCGACAAAAGAATATCGCCCGGTTTCACGCCTGCCTTGTCGGCGGGTCCCCCTCTGAGTACACCGGCGATAATTGTGCCATTCGATTTTTGTAAACCGAAATTCTCGGCCAGTTCGGGTGTGATGTCTTGCGGCTCGACGCCGATCCAGCCACGCACCACTTGCCCATTTCTGATGATGGCATCCATCACTGTTTTTACTGTGGTGACTGGAATGGCAAAGCCAATGCCCAAGGATCCGCCGCTGCGCGTGTAGATCACATTATTAATGCCGAGCAGATGTCCGTTGGTATCGACCAGTGCGCCGCCGGAATTGCCGGGATTGATTGCTGCATCGGTCTGAATGAAATTCTCGAAGGTGTTGATACCCAGATGATTGCGACCCAGCGCGGAGATGATCCCCATGGTGACCGTTTGTCCAACACCAAAGGGGTTGCCGATCGCCAGCACCACGTCACCAACTTTGGCGTTGTCTAGTCTGCCCAGGGTGATGGAAGGCAGATTTTTTAGATTCACCTTGATAACAGCGAGATCGGTATCCGGATCGGAGCCCACCAGCTTGGCAGGAACCTTTCTGCCATCGGCGAGCGCGACTTCCATTTCTTCCGCGCCATCGATCACGTGATCATTCGTCAGAATATAGCCTTCAGAGCTAACGATGACGCCCGAGCCCAAGCTAAATTGTTTGTCATCCTGCGTGTTTGGACCCTCGCCAAAGAAGCGCCGGAAGAAGGGGTCGTTATTGAATTGACGTGCCTGCGATCGCGCTTCCTTGGTCGTGAAAATATTGACCACGGCAGGCATTGCGCGGCGAGCAGCTTCGCGGTAACTGCCTTGCGATGGCGCTGCATCTGACCCTGTGGCTTCTTGCACGGACACCGGTTTGGATTCCAGATGGATGCTGGACGTGCCGCGGGCCATCCACTCGGGTTTGAGTGTCGCTACAATGAACCACAGCGCAAGAGCCACGGTAACGGTCTGCGCAAACAATAACCAGAGACGACGCATAACAGGTATGGAAATGAGCGGAAAAAAAATCGAACGGGATGTGCTGGAAAGACACCTCGCCAGCACGTTGGATATTAACCGTTTTCGTGACTATTGCCCCAACGGCTTGCAGGTCGAGGGGTATGAGCAGATTCAATATGTGGTCAGTGGAGTTACGGCGAGTCTTGCATTGATTGAAGCTGCGCTGGACAAGGGTGCGGATACCTTGCTCGTTCACCACGGCTACTTTTGGAAGGGGGAAGATCCGCGCGTGGTGGGTCACCGGCAAAAGCGTCTAAAAATGCTATTGGCAAACAATATCAATTTGTTTGCCTACCATCTTCCGCTTGATGCGCATCCCCTATTGGGCAATAACGCGCAGTTGGGCCAATTGCTGGGTCTGAAGTCCGATGGTCGTTTCGGTGACCAGGATCTCGGCTGGCTAGGCGTGATGGCGCCCGAGATTGCGACGGTGAGCGATCTTGCGCGCCTCGTGGAGCGCGTACTGGGGCGTACTCCTTTGATCATCGGAAATCCTGATCAGGCAGTTGGGCGGGTTGGCTGGTGTACCGGAGCCGCACAAAATTCGCTCGCCGATGCCATTGCAGCAGGTGCGAGCGTTTATCTCAGTGGCGAGATTTCCGAGCAAACCGTTCATCTGGCGCGTGAATCGAACGTGGCCTATCTGGCATGCGGTCATCATGCGACTGAGCGCTATGGCGTGCAGGCACTTGGTCGGCATATAGAAAATCAGTTCGGCATTCGGCACGAATTTGTCGAGGTGCCCAATCCTGTTTGAATTCGATTCGGGAATACGCAGCGAAATGGGAACTAAACCGGCAACTTGCCCACCGAACCTTTCGTTTGTTGCTAAGTTTGGATTGACATGTTGCCCACTGAATTGCCTCGGGATTGCCGGGTTATGGTTGTTGAAGACGATGTCGTCACCCGTCGTCTTTTGTGTAATGCCATTGATCTTGAGCCGTCCTTAATACTTGCTAGTGCTTTCGGTTCGGTTACCGATGCGTTGCAAGGATTGGAGCAAAATGCCATCGAATTGCTGTTAACGGATCTGGGCTTGCCTGACGGTTCTGGTCTTCAGATTATTCGTCATTGTCGCCGCGTGGTACCCGAGGCGGACATCATGGTCATTACCATGTCCAGTGAAGAATCCCAGGTGTTCGCTTGCATTGAGGCCGGCGCTTCCGGCTATGTGCTCAAAGAGGCTGGACACGCGGATATCGTTCGCGCCATCATGGATTTGAGGTCAGGGGGTTCGCCAATCAGCCCGATGATCGCACGGAAGGTGCTAGCCAGAATGCGGAGCACCCGCAGTCTAGAGGATGAGGGTTCGTCCACCGAGATGCCTGGATTGACGCGCCGAGAAAGTGCGATCCTTGAACTGATCTCTCGCGGCGGAAGTTTTTCTAAGGTTGCCGCCGCCCTCTGTTTGTCCGTCAGTACGGTGCAGACGCACGTCAAACGCATCTACGGCAAACTTTCCGTTCATTCGCGCTCAGAGGCGGTGTTTGAAGCCCACAGGCGCGGCCTGTTGCGTTTCGAGCCGGATTCGGAGTGCAAGCCTTCAGCGACTGAGTCGGCAGATCCTCAAAAGACAGACTCTTTAGACCCCTGATGTCATTATCAAATTAAAAACTTATCTCTGCGCGCCGCATATTTGCTTGCTTTCCCGGGTGCGATTACCTTCCTCCTACAAAAGCAGAGTGAGCTCCGCTATAATCAAGGGTTTCCGGAATTTCCAACCTTCTTTGCATTTCTCTGATCGGGATTGAGTTATGAGTGACGAAAATCAGGTCGACCCGGGTCGACGCGGCCTGCTGGTTGCAACTGCTGCTGCAGGTGGTGTCGCTGGCCTTGCTGCTGCCGGCGCATTTGTCTCCACTTTTGAGCCATCCGAGCGCGCGAAAGCCGCTGGCGCACCGGTTGAAGTGGATATCGCTGATCTCAAGCCCGGCGAAATGAAAACGGTCGAGTGGCGTGGCAAGCCTGTCTGGGTCATCAAGCGCACGCCTGACATGGTGGCGTCATTGAAAAAAACCGACGCTCAGGTTGCCGACCCAAAATCCGAACGTAATCCCAACGAGCTCACGCCGGAGTACGCACGTAACGAAACCAGGTCAATCAAACCGGAAATCCTGGTGGCCGTTGGCATCTGTTCCCACTTGGGCTGCTCACCGAGCACGAAGTTTCAGACGGGTGCTCAGCCCTCCCTGCCAGATGACTGGGAGGGTGGCTTCCTGTGTCCGTGCCATGGTTCCACATTTGACTTGGCGGGCCGCGTCTACAAAAACAAACCTGCGCCGGACAATCTTGAAGTACCACGCCACATGTACCTGAGTGACACACGAATCGCAATCGGCAGAGATGAGAAAGGCGAGGCTTGATCATGGCTTTTGTTGAGAAAAAACTACCGGCCGATGCGCCGATTGCGCAAAAAGCGCTGGGTTGGGTTGATTCCCGCTTCCCGCTGACAAAGTTGTGGGAAGAACAGTGGGGCAAGTATTACGCACCCAAGAATTTCAACTTTTTTTATATCTTCGGTTCACTTGCCGCGCTAGTGCTGGTTATTCAGATTGTCACTGGTATTTTCCTGGTGATGAACTACAAACCGGATGCGCAGCTCGCGTTTGCTTCGGTTGAATACATCATGCGCGAAGTACCCTGGGGCTGGTTGGTGCGATATATGCACTCGACCGGTGCCTCGGCATTCTTCATCGTTGTGTACCTGCACATGACACGTGCGCTGTTGTACGGTTCTTACCGTAAGCCACGTGAACTGATTTGGTTGTTTGGCGTCGCTATTTTCTTGTGCCTGATGGCTGAAGCATTTTTCGGTTACTTGCTTCCATGGGGCCAGATGTCTTACTGGGGCGCGCAGGTCATCGTTAACTTGTTCGGTGCGATTCCGTTTATCGGCCCTGATCTGTCGTTGTGGATTCGTGGCGACTATGTGGTCTCGGACGCGACGCTGAACCGCTTCTTTGCCTTCCATGTCATAGCGATTCCTCTGGTGCTGCTTGGGCTGGTGGTTGCACACCTGATTGCTTTGCATGAGGTGGGCTCTAATAATCCGGACGGTATTGAAGTCAAAGAAAACCTGGGTCCGGATGGTCATGGTGTCGATACGATTCCTTCGCATCCTTACTACACCACCAAAGATATTTTCGGCGTGTCTGTTTTCCTCACGATTTTCAGTGCGGTGATTTTCTTTGCCCCGGAGTTCGGAGGTTACTTCCTCGAATACAACAACTTCTTACCTGCTGATCCCCTCAAGACACCGGCGCACATTGCGCCAGTGTGGTACTTCACGCCCTTCTACTCGATTTTGCGTGCAGTGACTTCACAGTTCATGTCTGCGCTGATCTTGTGCACCGTTGCCTACGCTGCGCTGGTGGTGTTTCGTACGCGGCTGCCTCAAATGATCAAGAACGGTGTGGTGGCTGTTGCTGTGGTTCTCGTCATCGGGATGCTGGTGTTTGATGCCAAATTCTGGGGCGTGGTTTTGATGGGCGTATCTGTCCTCATTCTTGCGGCTTTGCCCTGGTTAGATTACTCCCCAGTCAAGTCCATTCGCTACCGTCCAGATTGGCACAAGATTGTTTATGCCGTGTTTGGTATTACCTTTTTGGTACTCGGTTATCTCGGCGTTCAAGCACCTACTGCAATCCGTACATTGGTGGCGCAGATCGGTACCCTGATCTACTTCGGCTTCTTTATGCTCATGCCGTGGTGGAGCGCAATGGGAGAGTTCAAGCCAGTACCGAAGCGCGTGAACTTCGAGCCGCACTAAGCCGCAAAGGAATAAGAATGAACATCTTAAAAAAATTAATGGCGGTAGTGGTGCTGGTACCGGTTCTTGCTGTGGCCTCTGATGCCGGTCATCCTTTAGATCGTGCTCCGGATCGCAGTAGTGATTTGACGGCACTGCAAAATGGCGCCCGACTATTTGTCAACTATTGCTTGAATTGCCATTCGGCATCGTTGGTTCGTTACAACCGCTTACGCGATATCGGTTTGTCAGATGCGCAAATCCGTGACAATCTACTTTTCACCTCCGATAAGGTGGGTGATCTGATGAAAAGTAATCTGAGCGTGACGGACGCGAAAGCATGGTTCGGCGCAGCGCCACCGGATCTGTCGTTGATTGTTCGTGCTAAGTCCTCGGGAGAAGGCTCGGGTGCGGATTATGTTTACACCTATCTGCGGACCTACTACGTAGACGAAGGTCGTGCGACTGGCTGGAACAATTTGGCTTACCCGAATGTAGGTATGCCGCACGTGCTTTGGGAATTGCAGGGTGTTCGCAAGGCGAAGTTTGTGGAAGAGAAGGATCCGCATGACGCGTCCAAGACCGTGCACAAATTTGCCGGCTTCGAACAGGTCAAGGCGGGAAAAATGACCTCACAGGAATACGACACGGCAATGGCTGACTTGGTAGGTTACATGGCTTGGATGAGCGAGCCGGTAAAAAACAAGCGTCAGCAAGTGGGTGTCTGGGTCTTGCTGTTCTTGTCCCTGCTGGTGCTGCTGGCCTGGCGACTGAACGCCTCGTACTGGAGAGAAGTCAAATAGTCGCCCTGTATTTTCTGCCCGACAGCATCGCTTTTGCAGAGTGATAAAAGCAAGTAATGCAGAGAATCAGATATGTATGAGCGGGGTGAGGCGGCATGCTGCCTCACCCTCTTTGTTTCCAAGGAACTGAAATCATGATGGTCCTCTATTCGGGCACGACCTGCCCATTCTCGCAACGCTGCCGACTTGTCTTGTTCGAGAAGGGTATGGATTTTGAAATCCGCGATGTGGATTTGTTCAACAAGCCCGAGGATATTTCGACCATGAACCCTTATGGTCAAGTGCCCATACTGGTCGAGCGTGAGCTGGTGCTTTACGAGTCGAACATCATCAATGAGTATATCGATGAGCGTTTTCCTCATCCGCAGCTCATGCCTGCCGATCCACTTATGCGTGCCCGTGCTCGTCTGATGCTGTTCAATTTCGAAAAAGAATTGTTCGTGCATGTGCATACGCTGGAAAACGAAAAATCCCGCGCTGCCGAGAAAAGCCACGAAAAGGCGCGTAATGAAATTCGTGATCGCCTGACGACGCTGGCGCCACTCTTCCTGAAGAACAAGTACATGTTGGGCGAAGAATTTTCCATGCTCGATGTGGCCATTGCGCCTTTGCTCTGGCGTCTTGATCACTATGGCGTGGAGCTCTCCAAGACGGCGGCACCACTGATGAAATACGCCGAGCGTATTTTCTCGCGTCCCGCTTATATCGAAGCGCTGACCCCCTCCGAGAAGGTAATGCGCCGCTAATTTGCGCCGTTGGTGGACCCGAGGGTCCGCCACAGTCTCGGGGGAGGCATAGGGTGTGTTCTTTTATCCAGGCTTTTTTTAATGTGACTGTCTGATGTCGGAAACTTCCACCAAACCTTATTTGTTGCGCGCTCTGTATGAGTGGTGCACCGACAACGGCTATACGCCCTATATCGTGGTGGTGGTTGATGCCAGTACCCGAGTGCCGGCAGAGTTTGTAAAGAACGGTGAAATCGTCCTCAATATCAGCTTCGAAGCCACTGGCAATCTGAAAATAGATAATGATTTCATCCATTTCAAAGCCAGATTCGGTGGCGTTGCAAGAGAAATTGAAGTGCCTGTCTCGAATGTGAGTGCCATTTACGCCCGGGAGAACGGTCAGGGCATGGCCTTCGAGGTCCAGCGCGACGAAGACGGTCAACGCAAGAAAAAGCCGCGGGGTGGTGAGCCAACTAAAACACCGCCGAAGAAAATATCGCCCCTGCTTTCAGCCGTACCTCCAGCATCTGCTGACCAGGACAAGGCTCCCGATGATGATAATCAGCCCGACCCGCCGGGTAAGGGCGGGCGACCTAGGCTTACGCGGATCAAATAACGTATAATTCTGGGTTTTCAGCGGCCGGCTTAGCTCATCAGGTAGAGCACTTGATTTGTAATCATGGGGTAGCGGGTTCGAGTCCTGCAGCCGGCACCATTATTTTTAAGCAAAAAGCCCAGCCAACCAGGCTGGGCTTTTTGTTTTATCTGGTTCGTGCCGGCGCTGTGTAGGGGCTGGTTGGTGGCCTGCGCCCACAATTAGCCTAGAACCAACTTACAGTCCGCGATTAAATAGCGCTTCACAAATTCCTTCGGCGGCTGGTAATTGCCCCCGAACTATCGCGGCATCAAGGTGTAGACCCTCGTTCTGATTTTACTTATCCGTTTTCACATTGCCCTATATCGGGGTCAGGTTAGTTCCGCAGCACCTTCCTCTAGCGGGTTATTCCGGTTTGCGTGCAGTCCGGCGCCGGTCGACACCAGAGAAGGGTGAGGTAACGTGCCGAGTAATAGGAACGTTAAGGTGGGTCTTGGCATGCATGTCGATTACGTTGATCGCGATCGTGGCATCTCTGCTTTGTAAGCCGTTGGCAAGAAGGCTATGCCTGATCATGCCGATCACTTCCTCGTATGACTGAAGCGAGAGGTTAAGAGCGGCGTAGCCGAGCATCGGTAATTCAGGGTTGTGTTTCGACGTGGTGTGCCCGAGAGCCAATGCGATCAATTCGACATTAAGTGTTAAGACCTCGTGGGTCGACTTGCCCTCAAATATGCGGCGCAGAGAGGCCTTAGTCAGCATCACCGTTGTGATCTCCCTCACGACTTTAGTGAGGAGCGGAGAGCCGCCATACTTCTCGTACAGGTTTGGGATTGGATCAGCCAAATGCTACCTAGGGTTACATTTATTGTGACCTCAGGTTAACACACTCCCAGCTACGTAAGTAAGAAACGAGGCTCGTGTTCAGCAATAAGCTGCCGGAGTTATGGTGCGAGCGCGCTGTACGATTTGAGATCAAGCAGCAGGCATAAAAAAGCCCAGACAGTGTCTGGGCTTTTGCTTGATACATAACCATCTAGCAGCACTTAGGTACGCGCCCACTACCGCCGTAACGAGCATCCTGACGCTCGCGAAAGAACGCTTCGTAACTCATCGCCGGCTGGTCGGGGTGATTTTCCTGCATGTGATTAAGATAGTTATCGTAATCAGGCAAACCCACCATCAGCCTTGCAGTCTGACCGAGGTAGGCGCCGAATTTTCCGAGTTCTCCGAACATCTTGTCTCCTTAGTGCTTAGGCGCTTGCTGTTCTCGACGGAACAGCTGGCGCTTCTTCGGAGGTGGGTTTGTCCGAGCGCAGTGCCTGCAAGCATGCGCGAATACTGAAGAACAGGATGGACAGCACTACCGCCATGAAAATCGCAGCCAGCGCCGCATCAATATAGTCATTCATGATGATTTGTTGCATCTGTTCGGGTGACTTCGCAGGTGGAAGTACCTGTCCCTCTGCGGCAGCTGTTTTGAATTTCTGTGCATGCGCAAGAAAACCAATTCGTGGATTTTCATGGAAGAGTTTTTGGTAGCCCGCAGTCAGTGTGCAAATCAGTAGCCATACGGTGGGCACTAGCGTGACCCAGGCGAATTTCTCGCGTTTGAGTTTGAATAGCACCACGGTACCCAGCATCAGCGCAACAGCGGCGAGCATCTGGTTGGAAATACCAAACAGAGGCCAGAGAGTATTGATGCCGCCCAGTGGATCCACCACGCCCTGATAAAGGAAATAGCCCCATGCGCCTACACAAAGCAAGGTGCCGATCAGTCCAGCCACCAGACCCGGGAGTGCCTTGAAAGGCGGTACTACCGTCCCGATCAAGTCTTGCAGCATGAAACGACCGACGCGCGTACCCGCATCCACCGCCGTCAAAATAAAGAGCGCTTCAAACAGAATCGCAAAGTGGTACCAGAAAGCCATCATGGTCTGGCCACCAATGACACTAGAGAATATCTGCGCCATGCCCACCGCTAGTGTGGGCGCACCGCCGGTGCGAGAAATGATCGTGCTCTCGCCGACATTCGCCGCTGTCTGTTGCAGCATTTCCGGTGTAATCATGAAACCCCACTGACTGATTGCAGCGGCCGCGCTCTCGGGGCTCGTTCCGATGATGGCGGCGGGGCTGTTCATTGCAAAGTAAATGCCCGGTTCGATAATGCTCGCAGCGACCAGAGCCATAATGGCCACGAAGGATTCCATCAACATGCCGCCGTAACCAATGTAGGGCGCATGCATTTCATTTTCCAGTAGCTTGGGCGTCGTGCCCGAAGAAATCAGCGCATGAAAGCCTGATACCGCGCCACACGCAATCGTAATGAAAAGGAAGGGGAAGAGCGTTCCCGACCAGACAGGACCCGTACCATCAATGAACTTGGTAATAGCTGGCATTTTCAAATCAGGCGCGACAAACAGAATGCCCAGCGCGAGTCCAATAATCGTGCCAATTTTCAGGAAGGTGGAGAGGTAGTCGCGAGGCGCCAGCAACAGCCAGACGGGTAGCATCGAGGCCACCACACCATAAGTCAACAGCATCCAAGTGAGTTGCTTGCCATTGAAAGTAAAGGCAGGACCCCAGACAGGATCAGCGGCAACCTGACCACCGACTACGATCGCCAGCATCAAGAGGATGAAACCGATGATTGACACTTCACCGACCCGACCCGGGCGAATATAACGGCTGTAGATGCCCATGAAGAGCGCAATCGGTATCGTCGCACCCACGGTGAACGTACCCCAAGGGCTTTCGGCTAACGCCTTTACAACGATCAGCGCCAGCACGGCTAGCAGAATCGTCATGATCATGAAGGTACCAAACAAGGCAATCACGCCCGGTACGATTCCGAGTTCGGATTTGATCATGTCACCTAGCGAGCGGCCATCGCGGCGCGTGGAAATAAACAAAATCATGAAATCCTGCACCGCGCCTGCGAGAATCACGCCCGCCAGAATCCACATCATGCCCGGGAGATATCCCATTTGCGCCGCCAGCACAGGGCCCACCAGAGGACCAGCGCCTGCAATCGCCGCAAAGTGGTGACCGAAAAGCACGTGCTTGTTGGTGGGCACATAATCGAGACCGTCGTTAAGTCTTACCGCGGGTGTTGCGCGGTTGGCATCGAGCTGCATGACATGCGTTGCAATAAAGCGTGCATAGAAGCGAAAGCCAATCATATAAACAGCCACTGCAGCCACCACAATCCACAGCGCATTAATGCTTTCACCGCGCGAAAGTGCAACAGTGCCTAGTGCGAACGCACCTAATAGCGCCAGTGCAATCCAGCCAGCTTGTTTAACGATAGAACCCATGAGAATCTCCGAATAACCTAATGATGGCGAAAATAAGAAAACGGCGGATTATAACCCTGAAAACTGGTGCATTTTTCCTTGATTGGAGCAAGAAAATGTGGCTATCTAGGACTGAAAAACAAACGAGCAGTGCCTTTTTGAAATCTTGATTTTTACCACTGGAAAAACATGAATATGTGCAGGATTTTGTTAGACTCCCGATGCTAAATCAGAGAAGAAATAATCACTGGGGAAATATTTTGAAAAATGCAACGCATCTCGCTGCTGCGCACTTGCTCAGACAAAGACTCTCATTAACGCCGATCGTCGCGCTGCCAGCGGATCTAGCTCCGCACAGCGTGACTGATGGCTATGCCATTCAATCGTCGATCAATACGCTGCTTATCGATGCGGGTATGGGCGAGATGGTGGGTCACAAGATTGGTTGTACGACGCCGGTCATGCAGGCTTTTGTGAATATCAATCATCCGTGCGCCGGTAGAATTTTCAGCAAAACAGTCATGCATGAGCACGGTAAGGTGCCGCGTCATGGTTTTGTGAAAATCGGGATGGAATGTGAAATTGCAGTGCGCTTGTCGGCAGATCTGCCGCCACAGTCCGTGCCCTATACCAAAGAGAGCGTTGCACCGGCGGTCGCCGAGGTTATGGCGGCGATTGAACTGGTTGACGAGCGTTACGCAGACTACCGATCGCTGGGTATCCCCACCTTGGTTGCTGATGATTTTTTCAATGCAGGTTGTGTGCTGGGGCGTCCGGTATCTGACTGGCGCCATCTTGATCTTGCAGCGCTCACTGGTCGTGCAGTGATCAACGGTATTGAGGTTGGGCGTGGCGTTGGATCCATGGTGCTGGGTCATCCACTGAATGCGCTTGCTTGGCTTGCCAACGCTCAAGCAGAGCATGGTCTGCCCGGGCTCAAGGCGGGCGAGTTCGTTATGCTCGGTAGTGTGGTTGAGACCAAATGGCTGAATGCGGGTGACCAGGTACGCATCGAGATCAGCGGGCTCGGTGAAGTAAAACTGGATATCCAGTAAGAGATTTTCTTAATCAACGATTAGCTGCCGACGTCGGGCTCTCACCTTTCCTCATTTGATGAAGATGACAGTCATCAATGCAGACTGCGGTGCCCCGTCAATCTCGTTTGCCACGCAGGGCAGAGGTTTGGCCCCTCGTGGTAAATTCTGAACGTTGTAATTTGAACGGAGATGTAATGCAACGCTTTATCGTCCTGCTAGTCCTTATTTTTTCGGTTGTTCTGCCCGCCAGTGCAGAGGAAAAAGCCGAGCATGGTGACTGGACCTCGCAGTTTCTCGATGGGATGGGCGAGGCCAGCACGCATGAAAACGGCATATCTATGCTGGGCATGTTGTGCGGCAATGGTAGCTGCCGATACTATTTTGCTAATGGCCTTGATTGCGAGCCGAGCGTCAATTATCCGCTTATGGTCACGACGGATGTAGGCGCAGTTCCGCTCGAGGCGGTTTGTGAGCCCATGACCACCGCCAATGGCGAGGTGATGCTCTACTGGTTTGCCGAGACGCCTTATTTGAATGAAGCGTTTGTAAAAACACCCGCGATCGGCATTGCTTTTCCGCTCACCAATGGCGAATTCAAGACCAGCAGATTTTCAATGAATGGTTTTGCCCAAGCAGTCGAGCGTATGGTGAATATCATGCGGGATGGTAAGGCACAGGAGTCAACGCAGGAAAAAGACGCGCCACGCGAGCCCCGCGCCGATCGTACATGACGACGCAGGTTTGATTTACTGCGAACGCTCTGCCCTCAGTCCCGTCCACTCAGGTGCCAGTGTCTGCTCGATAGACAACAGATCGAGCACCCGACCCACAGTGTGGTCGACCATCTCCGACACAGTTTGAGGGCGCTGATAGAGCGCAGGTAGAGGCGGGAAAACAACACCGCCCATTTCAGTCACGGCGGTCATGTTACGCAAGTGGGCCAAGTTGAAAGGGGTTTCGCGCACCATCAGTATCAGCCGACGGCGTTCCTTGAGCATCACATCAGCCGCGCGTGTAATCAAGTTATCGCACATCCCATGTGCGACCGAGGCCAGCGTCTTCATTGAGCAGGGCGCA